>CAZPCU010000371.1:0-2711 GCA_964585075.1 uncultured Rhodobacterales bacterium | reverse complement strand
ACGACGTGGAGCGGCAGGCGCCGAACGTCTTCCGGATGAAGCTTCTCGGCGCCGAGGTCGTGCCGGTGACGTCCGGGCGCGGCACGCTCAAGGACGCCATGAACGACGCGCTCCGCGACTGGGTCACGAACGTGCGCGACACCTTCTACTGCATCGGCACGGTGGCCGGCCCGCACCCCTACCCCGCCATGGTGCGCGACTTCCAGTCCGTGATCGGGCGCGAGGCGCGCGAGCAGATGATGGCCGCGGAGGGCCGTCTTCCGGACACGCTGGTGGCCGCGATCGGCGGTGGCTCGAACGCGATGGGGCTCTTTCATCCCTTCCTCGACGACAAGGAGGTGGCCATCGTCGGCGTCGAGGCGGGCGGCAAGGGCGTGGACGAGAAGATGGAGCATTGCGCCTCGCTCACCGGCGGGCGCCCCGGCGTGCTCCACGGCAACCGCACCTATCTTCTCCAGGACGAGGACGGCCAGATCCTCGAGGGTTACTCGATCTCCGCCGGGCTCGACTATCCGGGGATCGGGCCGGAGCACGCCTGGCTCCACGACACGGGCCGGGCGAGCTACGTCTCGGTCACCGACGCCGAGGCGCTCGACGCCTTCCGCTTCTGCTGCGAGACGGAGGGCATCATCCCGGCGCTGGAACCCTCCCACGCGCTCGCCCACGTGATGCGCACGGCCCCCGACCTGCCGGGCGACCACATCATCTGCATGAACATGTGCGGGCGCGGCGACAAGGACATCTTCACCGTCGCCCGCGCGCTCGGCGTGGACATGGGCGACTGATCGGGGCGTGCACCCCGGTTTGGGCGCATGGGCCGAAGGGACCAGGCGGCGCGGTCTAAACCCCGCGCCGATGGCCCCGGCGCTCATGCAATGCGCCCTTCCGGCCTGCAGCGCCACGACGGTCGCGGCGCTTCGCGGCACCTCCGAGGGCACGGTCACGTCGGACGACCTGCCCGACGTCGCGCCAGCGGTCAGCCCGTCTCCAGAGCGTGACGGCGGAGCACGTCGAGCGGCACGATCTCCAGCGCCCGGGCATGCGTCGCCGCGAGATTGACGCGCGGCGCGCAGCCTTCGTCATGGGCCTGAAGAAAGCGGCTGGCGCAGAGGCACCACTGGTCGCCGGGGCGCAGGCCGGGGAAGCGGAACTCCGGGCGCGGGGTGGACAGATCGTTGCCCAGGTATTTCGAGAAGGCGAGGAACTCCGCCGTCATCACCGCGCAGACGGTATGGCTGCCGTAATCCGACGCGCAGGTGTTGCAGTGGCCGTCCCTGAAGAAGCCGGTGACGGGATCGGTCGAGCAGGGCGCGAGCGGCTCTCCCAGCACGTTCTCGGACGGGTCCATCTCCATCGGGCGCCTCCCTTCGGCTTGCGCACCCACTCTAGCGGCGCGGCGCGGCGCGTCCAAGCGCCGCTGTCTCAAAGCGATTCCGCGATCGAGCGGAACATGGCGACGTTGCTCTCGTGCACGCCGGGCTCGCGGAAGCGACGGTCGGCCGCGTTCACCGCGATCACGACGCCGCGTTCCCGGTGCACCCAGACATACTGGCCGTAGACGCCCCGCGCCATGAACTCGCCGTCGGCGGCGCCCACGGGCACCCACCACTGGAAGCCGTAGCCGATGGCGCCCGGATCGGTGGGCGCGCTGGGCGCGGTGGAGGCGCGCACCCAGGCCTCGGGCACGATCTGCCGCCCGCCGAGACGCCCGTCCCCCGCGAAGAGGAGGCCGAGCCGGGCGTAATCCCGCGTCGTCATGTTGAGCCCGCCGAGCACGAAGGCCGTGCCCTCGCCGTCGGTGAGATAATAGGGCTCGGACTCGAGGCCCATGGGCGCCACGATCTTCTCGGAGAGAAGCTCGGGGATGGAGCGGCCCGTGGCGCCCCGGATCACCATGCCGATCACGTGGGTATCGATCGAGACGTATCGCCAGTCCGCGCCCGGCGGCGCGAAGCGCTCCCGCAAAGCCCCGGCGAAGCCGTCCATCGAGCCGCCGAGGGCGAGGACGCGCCCCATGCGGTTGATGTCGGAGTCCGGGTCCAGGTAATCCTCGTCGAAGACCACGCCCGACGCCATCTGGAGCACGTCGCGGATGCGCGCGCCGTCATAGGCCGAGTCCGCAAGTTCCGGCGCGTAGTCGGTCACGGGGGCGTCGAGCGAGGAGATCGCTCCTTCCTCGACCAGCACGCCGAAGAGCGCCGAGAGGAAGCTCTTGGCGATGGACCAGGAAATGCGGCGATCCTCGGGCCGGGTGCCGAGGCGGTAGTCCTCGTGGACGATCTCGCCGTCCTTGAGGACGACGATCCCCGTCACGGCCCGCGCCTCGAGCCAGTCTTCGAACCCTTCCGGCATCGCGGCGGGCACGCCCCGGGGCAGCGGTGTGACGGGCCCATCGCCGCGCGGGACCGGCGTGGACAGGAAGGCGCGGTCCATGGCGCTGAAATTCGCCACGATCCGGTCCGCGTCGAAGAGCGTGTTGACGGCCCAGAGCCGCGCGATCTCCTCGCGCTTCCAGAGTCCCAGAAGCAGCGCGGCGAGCGCGAGCGCGACGGCGATCCGCACCAGCCAGCCGAATGTCCTGCGCATCGGTTCTCCCTTTTCGCCGGGAAGGAAGCACGGGGCGGGCGGCTTGGCAAACCGGACGCTACGGCAGCTGCTCCGGCCCCTCCCAGCGCACCCAACGGCCGTGGAAATCCGCGCGGCCGGCGTCT
>CAZPCU010000370.1:0-2726 GCA_964585075.1 uncultured Rhodobacterales bacterium | reverse complement strand
CCGCCACGGCCCGATGAAACCCGTCGGCCTGACCAACCCGCACAGGCCCGACGTGAAGCCCTGGGCCGTGGTCCAGCTCCGCCGCGACAACGCGCTCGGCACGCTCTACAACATGGTGGGCTTCCAGACGAAGATGAAATATGGCGCGCAAGCGGATGTTTTCCGGATGATTCCGGGGCTCGAGAACGCCCGGTTCGCGCGCCTCGGCGGAATCCACCGCAACACCTTCCTGAACGCGCCGACGCTGCTTGACGCGGAGCTTCGCCTGCGCACGCGGCCGAACATCCGCTTCGCCGGCCAGATCACCGGGGTGGAGGGCTACGTCGAATCCGCGGCCATGGGGCTGCTCGCCGGGCGCCTCGCCGCGGCCGAGATCCTGGGCCGCCGCCTGCCCCCCGCACCGGCCGACAGCGCCGTCGGCGCGCTCGTCCACCACATCACCGGCGGCGCCGAGGCGCGGACCTTCCAGCCCATGAACGTGAATTTCGGGCTCTTCCGGCCGCTCGACGGCGCGAAGGGCGGGCGCCGGGGCCGGAGGGACCGCTACAAGGCCTACACGGACCGCGCCAAGGCTGCCTGGACGGCCTGGCTTTCCGAGACGGCGCTGGACGCCGCCTGACCGGCCCGGCTAGTCTGGCGTCCATGACCGGAAAGTTTCTCGACAAGGTTTACGACCTCTCGGGCGCGGAGGAGACCCGCGCCCTCTACGACGACTGGGCGGCGAGCTACGACGCCGAGCTGGACGACGCGGGCTACGCCACGCCCGCCCGCACCGCGCAGGCGCTCGCCCGGCACATGGCCGACCCCGCCGCCCCCGTGCTCGATTTCGGCTGCGGCACCGGGCTTTCCGGCGTGGCGCTCCGCGCGGCCGGGCTCGCCACGGTGGACGGGGTGGACGTCTCCGAGGAGATGCTCGCCGAGGCGCGCGCCAAGGGCGCCTACCGGGCGCTGGACCGGATCGGCTTCGACGACGATCTCGCCGACAGGCGGGGGCTCTACGCCGCCGTGGCGGCCATCGGGGTGATCGGCTCCGGCGCCGCGCCGCTGGCCGTCTTCGACCGGCTCATGGCGCTTCTCGCGCCCGGGGGGCTTTTCGCCTTCTCCTTCAACGACCACACGCTCGAGGATCCCTCCTACGAGGGGCACGTCTCGGAGTGGACGGACACCGGCGCCGCGCGGCTGCTGGTCAGCGATTACGGCCCGCACCTTCCGGCGCGCGATCTCAATTCCCGCGTCCTGGTCCTTGAAAAGGCGTGAATTTCCGAACCCGATTCGCGCCTTCCCCCACCGGTCCGCTGCATCTCGGCCACGCCTATTCGGCGCTTCTCGCCCATGACATGGCGCGCGCGGCGGGCGGCGCCTTCCTCCTTCGCCTCGACGACATCGACCAGGCCCGGTCCCGGGCGCGGTGGGCGCGGCGGATAGAGGAGGATCTCGCCTGGCTCGGCATCGGCTGGGACGGCCCGGTGCTCCGCCAGTCCGACCGGATGGCGCGCTACCGCGCGGCGCTCGCGGCGCTCTGGGCGCGCGGCCTTCTCTACCCCTGCACCTGCACCCGGCGCGACATCGAGGCCGCCGCCGCCGCGCCGCAGGAGGGCGCGCCGCTTCTCGGCCCTGACGGGCTGGTCTATCCCGGCACCTGCCGCCCGGCCGCGCCGCCCGAAGGCCCGCTTCCCGAGGGGCCCGCGCTCCGGCTCCACATGGCCCGCGCGATCGACGCGGCGGACCTCGCGGCGCAGCCCCTGGCCTACACCGAGACGGGCGTCGCGGAGACCGCGCCCCTCGATCCGGAGAGCCTTCTCCGGGGCTTGGGCGACGTGGCGCTCGCACGGCGCGACATGGGCGCCTCCTATCACCTCTCGGTCGTGCTCGACGACGCCGACCAGGCGATCAACCATGTGATCCGCGGCGCGGATCTCGCCCCGGCCACGGCGATCCATGTCCTGCTTCAGCGGCTCCTCGAACTACCCACGCCGGTCTATCACCACCACCGGCTCATCCGCGACGAGGCAGGCCGCCGCCTCGCCAAGCGCGACGACGCCCGCGCCATCGCCACCTTCCGCGCCGAGGGCCGCACCCCGCGGGAAATCCGCGCCATGGTCGGCCTGCATCCGTCCGGCCTGGTTGGAGAAAACCCGCCGGGCGGCTGACTGCGGCGCGGGGGGGCGCAAGTGCGGCAGGCCCCCTGCCCGCCTCAGCCCTCCGGGGCGAGGATCTCGCGCTCTTCGCCGTCTCGCAGCGCCGTGTAGAAGCAGCTCCGCCGCCCCGTGTGACAGGCCGGGCCGGACTGGCGCACGAGCAGGAGAAGGCAATCCCGGTCGCAGTCCACGCGCATCTCCACGAGTTCCTGGGTGTTGCCCGACGTGGCGCCCTTCTCCCAGAATTCCCCGCGCGAGCGCGACCAGTAGGTCACGCGGCCCGTCTCGAGCGTGCGCGCCACCGCCTCGGCGTTCATCCAGGCCAGCATCAGCACCTCGCCCGTCCCTGCGTCCTGCGCGATGGCGGGAAGGAGGCCGGCACCGTCGTAGCGGAGCGTCGCGGGGTCGAAGGACATGGCAAGAGACCTTTGCATCTTGGGCGCGCGCGCCTAATTATGCTGGAAAGTCCGCAAGAGGAAGGCCATGCCGGGCGACAGCGATCTCATCAAGCTCTATTCCGGGCGTATCCTCGCGCTCGCGGCCGACATCCCGCATCGCGAGCGCCTCGCGGAGCCGGACGCGACGGTG
>CAZPCU010000369.1:0-2729 GCA_964585075.1 uncultured Rhodobacterales bacterium | reverse complement strand
TTGATGCCGTCGCGCATGGCGGCGAGGTCCACCACCGCCGGCACGCCGGTGAAGTCCTGCATGAGCACCCGCGCGGGGCGGTAGGCGATCTCCCGCGGGTTCCGGCCGCCCTTTTCCGCCCACTCCGAGAAGGCCCGGATGTCGTCCACCGAGACGGTCTTGCCGTCCTCGAAGCGCAGCATGTTCTCCAGCACCACCTTGAGCACGGCGGGAAGGCGGGAGAAGTCGCCGAGCCCGGCCTCCTCGGCGGCGGGAATGGAATAATAGGCAAACCGCTTGCCGCCCGCCTCGATCTCGCGGCGGGTTCCGGCGCTGTCCTGTCCGACGGTGATGGGCATGAAAGGCTCCTCGGAGGATGGATGCAATGGCGCGTCGGACGCCGGCTTACAGCCCGCGGCGGGGTGCGATCAAGGCCGGCGTCACGTATTGTATACGATAGTGCACAATGTATCGCAAGCGCGACGCACGGCCTCTCGCAAAAGGGTGATTGGCCAATCCCGGCCCGCTCTCCTAGAACGCTTGGAACGGCAAGGAAAGAGGCGGAACGGCATGCGGCGCATCGGCGGATGGCTCCTGGCGCTTTGGGTTGCGATGGCGGGCGCGACGGCCGCGCTGGCCGAGGACCGCCCGGTTGTGGTGGAGCTCTTCACCTCCCAGGGCTGCTCGTCCTGCCCGCCGGCCGATCGGCTGCTGGCCCAGCTCGCCGGGCGCGAGGACGTGATCGCGCTCGCCCTTCACGTCGATTACTGGGATTACATCGGCTGGAAGGACAGCTTCGCGCAGCCGGCCTTCACGGCGCGTCAGAAGGGCTATGCGCGCGCCGCGGGGCAGCGCTCCGTCTATACGCCCCAGATGATCGTGGGCGGCGTCGATCACGTCATGGGCGTGCGGCCGATGGCGATTGCGGACCTGATCCGCGCCCACGCCGAGGCGCCGGGCAAGGCCGTCGTGGATCTCGAGCGCGTGGCCGGCGCGCAGCTCGCGATCGAGCTTGCGGCGGTCGCGCCCGTCGGCCCGGCGGACGTGCACCTTGTGCGCTACCGGCCCCATGCGACGGTGAAGATCACCCGGGGCGAGAATGCGGGGCGCACGCTCGACTACGCGAACATCGTCACCGAGTGGTCGGTGCTCGCCCGCTGGGACGGGCAGGCGCCGCTGCGCCTGCTGGCCGAGGTGCAGGGAGAGCAGCCCGTCGTCGTGCTCGTGCAGGATGCCGATCACGGCGCCGTGCTGGCGGCGGCGCGGCTTCGCTGACGGGGGGTGCTGCGGGCGGCGGACTTCCACCGGCGATGGATCCAGAACCACTGCTCCGGGTCGGTTCGCACCTTGGCTTCGAGCCGGTCGTTCACCTCCTGCATCATGGCGGCCGGATCGCCCGGGGGCACCGGCGCCTGAAGCTCGATCTCGAAGCCGAGCCCGCTCGCGTCCCGCCGCGAGAAGGTCGGTATCAGGACGGCATCGTATTTCAGCGCGAGTTCCGCAGTCGCAAGCGACGTGAGCGCCGTGCGTCCGAAGAAGCTGAGGGGCGCGCCGCGGCGCGCGGCGAGATCCGTCAGGATCCCCAGCACGCCGCCGCCTTTCAGGTGGCGGACCATTTCGATCATGCCGCGGCGTCCCTGCTCGAACATCGGCGTCCCGATGGCCGAGATCGTGCGCACGTAATGCGCGTTGAAATAGGGATTGCGCATCGGGCGGTAGAGCGCCCCCATGCGGTGGCCACGCGCGATCAGGGCGGCGCGCGCCGCGTCGTAGTTTCCGAAATGCGCGGTGACGAGGATCACCGGGCGTTTCTCGGCCCGCGCGGCCTCCAGCGCGGCGAGCCCGGCACCCTCCACGCGCGCGGTGCGGGCGCGCGCGACGAACTCTTCGCCCGAGTAGAGCTCGATGAGCGTCCGGCCCACATTCTCCGGCACCGTCCTCGTGAGCCGGCGCACCTCGTCCGGCGGAAGGTCGGGCCAGGCGAGCGCGAGATTGTCGCGGATGCGCTTCCGCCAGCCCGCGAGCGGCGCGACGAGGCGGGCCGCGAGCCAGCCCATGATCGGCACGCGACGGCGGTAGGGCAGCAGGAGAACCGCGCCGAACATCGTCCTGAGCGCCGCGTTGGTGAGAAAGTACTTGAAGCGCATGCCTCTCGACAGGTCGCGCCCGGCATCCTTGGTCATCGGGGGTCGTCGCCGTTGCGGGCGGGCGCCGCGCCCGCTGTTTCACGGTGCCAGACATAGATGCCGGCGCCGGCGATCACAAGCGCGCCCAGCATCGTCCAGCTGTCGGGATACTCCGCGAAGAAGAGGATGCCCCAGACCGCCGCGAAGACGAGGCCGGCATAGGCGAAGGGCGCGAGCATCCCCGCCTCGCCCTGCTGGAGCGCCGTGATGAGCAGCAGCTGCCCCGTCGTCCCGAAGCCCGCGAGCGCCAGCATCAGCAGCAGCGAGACCGCGTCGGGCGTCTGCCAGAAGAACGGCACGGCGAGGCTCAGCGCGACGGTGCCGAAAAGCGCGGTGTAGACGAGCGAGGTCCAGCGGTCCTCGTCCCGGCCGACGAAGCGCGTGGTGAGCGCATAGGCCGAGTAGAACACCGCCGCGCCCAGGGGCAGGAGCGCGTAGGGCGAGAAGACGGCGCTGCCCGGCCGGATCACGATGAGCGCGCCGAGGAGCGCCGCGGCGATGCCGAAGGCGCGGCGCGGGCCGATCCGTTCGCCGAGGAAGAGCGCCGCGCCGAGCGTGATGAGC
>CAZPCU010000368.1:0-2744 GCA_964585075.1 uncultured Rhodobacterales bacterium | reverse complement strand
GAGGCGCGGCGGCTTCGCCCCGACATGACCTTCGGGGCGGACATCATCGCCGGCTTCCCGACGGAGACCGAGGCGCAGTTCGAGAACTCCCTGCGGCTGGTGGAGGACTGCGGACTCACCTGGCTGCACGTCTTTCCCTACTCGCCGCGGCCCGGCACGCCGGCCGCGCGGATGCCGCAGGTGGACGGGCGCGCGATCAAGGCGCGCGCGCGCCGGCTGCGCGAGGCGGGCGCCGCGCGGGTGGCGGCCCATCTCGCCGCGCAGCACGGGCGCACGCACCGGGTGCTGATGGAGCATCCCCGGCTCGGGCGGACCGAGCAGTTCACCGAGGTGCGCTTCGCCGAGGACCGGCCCGAGGGCGCCCTCGTCACCGCGACGATCGAAGGCGACGACGGCGCCCGGCTTCTCGCCGCCTGAGGCGCGCGGGGCGGGTGGAGATGGACAGCGCCCCGCCGCGCGCCTAGGCTCCGCGCAACGCCACGGGAGCACCGCCATGCAGCTTCTCACCGCCACGCCTTCCCCCTTCGCCCGCAAGGCACGGGTCTGCCTGATCGAGGCGGGACTCGCCGACGAGGTCGAGGAGGTGAACGTCGCGGCCTCCGCCCTGGCGCCCGACCCGGCGATCACCTCCCACAATCCCCTGGGCAAGATCCCCGCGCTGATCCGCGAGGACGGCCCCGCGCTTTACGACAGCCGGGTCATCTGCCGCTGGCTCGATGCGCGTGCGGGCGCGGGCCTCTCTCCCGACGCGCGGCTCTGGGAGACGCTCACGCTCGAGGCGACGGCCGACGGGATCATGGATGCCGCGGTGCTGATCGTCTACGAACACCGTTTCCGGCCCGAGCCGCACCGCTCCGAGGACTGGATCGAAGGCCAGTGGGGCAAGATCGCGCGGGCGCTCGACACGCTGGAGGCGCGCTGGATGAGCCATCTGGCAGGCCGGCTCGACATGGGGCAGATCGCGCTGGGCTGCGCGCTGGGCTACCTCGACTTCCGTCACCCCGACCGGCCCTGGCGGGCCGGGCGCGGCGCGCTCGACGACTGGTACGCCGTGTTCGCCGAGCGCCCCTCGATGAAGGCCACGCGCCCAGCCTGACGGCACCGGCTCAGAACCGGTAGCTGACGCCCAGGTTGATCGCGTTGGTGTAGAGGTCGGTCTCGAAAGAGCCGCCGCTGTCGAGATCCACGTCGTTCCAGGAGGCGGTGAACTGGTACTCGCCGAAGGCCGCCCAGTTCTCGGTGATGTCGTAGCTCGCGCCGGCGAAGAGGCGCACCGCCGGGCCGGTGAGCTGGTAGCCGAAGGTTCGCGGGCCGCCGCCCGTGGCCTGCACGTCCACATGCGGGATCGCGACGCCGAGGCCCGCGCCGACATAGGGCGTGAAGCCGCCCCACCGGTCCTTCCAGCGGCGCTGCGCGTTCACGGTGACGATGTTGTGGCCGTCAGTGAGCTCGAAGCGGTCGAAGCCGAGCGCCGCGCGGTCCGCGGCCGGCATGTAGGCCTTGGCGTGCGTCGCCTCGAAGCCCCAGCCGAAGCTCTCGGTCCGCCAGAAGGTGATGCGCCCGCCGTAGTAGGGCGGCATCTCGAAGGACTTGCCGTCCCAGCCGATGGCGCGCGAGAAGACCCCGGCGACGGGGTCGCTGCCTTCCACGCGGCTGTGCGGCGCGGTCTGCCATCCGATGTAAAGGCTGAGCTCGGTCTCCGCCACGGCCGGCGCCGCCAGCAGCCCCGAAAAAGCCGCCCCGAGGGCGATGATCCAACGTCGCATGCGCGTGCATCCCGATAATCCGCCGCGTCCGCCGCGGCCTCCGCGCTGTCTACCCCGGGCGGCGCGCGGGCTCAACCGCGACCAATCAGCGCCCTCGGCCCCGCGGCGGGTCGGTTGCGCTGGACGGCTGGCCGCCGCACCGTTAAATAGCCCCGAAACCGCGGGGGCAGTCCGTGCCCCCTCGTGGCATGACCGTTCCAGGGGCCGCGCGCGGCCCAAGCAAGGAGATGACGACGTGTCCCACGCTGAAGACCACGACAGCAGCCGGAGGGATTTCCTCTACTACGCGACGGCCGGCGCCGGGGCCGTGGCCGCGGGCGCCGCGATCTGGCCGCTCATCAACCAGATGAACCCATCCGCGGACGTGCAGGCGCTCTCGACCATCCGAGTCGACGTGGGGGGGCTGGAGCCCGGCACGCAGCTTACCGTCAAGTATCTCGGCAAGCCGGTCTTCATCCGCCGCCGCACGCCGGAAGAGATCGAGGCGGAGCGGCAGGTGGACACGGACGACCTGATCGACCCGATCGCCCGCAACCCGAACATCCAGGGCGACGCGCCCGCCACCGACGAGAACCGCGCGCTCGACGAGTCGGGCGAGTGGCTGGTGCAGATCGGCGTCTGCACCCATCTCGGCTGCGTTCCGATCGGCGACGGCGCGGGTGACTACAAAGGCTGGTTCTGCCCCTGCCACGGTTCGCACTACGACGGCGCCGGCCGCATCCGCAAAGGCCCCGCGCCGGAGAACCTGCATATTCCGGTCGCCGCCTTCGAAGACGAAACGACCATCGTACTGGGCTAGGGAGACGCGCCGATGTCCGGAATTCCGCACGACCATTACGAGCCGAAGAGCGGTGGAGAGAAGTGGCTTCACCGCCGCCTGCCCATCGTCGGGCTGCTCTACGACACGATCATGATCCCCACGCCCAAGAACCTCAACTGGATGTGGATCTGGGGGATCGTGCTGACCTTCTGCCTGGG
>CAZPCU010000367.1:1102-2747 GCA_964585075.1 uncultured Rhodobacterales bacterium | reverse complement strand
CCCCACAGCGACCTCAACGCTGCGCGTCTACCAATTCCGCCACGACCGCACGTGACCCGGCAGGTGGAGGGGCGTATAGAACAGGCCGCCGGGGATGTGAAGAGCAAATTCCGGCTGCCGCAACGGGAGCGCGCATGGTCGAGTGGATCGCCTCGGACGGGCTCGTGGACTACCGCCGCGCGGAGGCGGAGATGGAGGCGCGCGCGGCCGCCATCGCCGAGGGCCGGGCGGCGGAGGCGGTCTGGCTCCTGGAGCATCCGCCGCTCTACACCGCGGGGACGAGCGCGCGGCCGGAAGACCTGCGGGCGCCGGACCGCTTCCCCGTCTACCCCACCCGCCGCGGCGGGCAGTACACCTATCACGGGCCGGGACAGCGGGTGGTCTACGTGATGCTCGACGTGGGCCGCCGCGGGCGCGACGTGCGCCGCTTCGTCGCCGCGCTCGAGGCTTGGATGATCGCGACGCTCGGCCGCTTCAACGTGGACGGCGTGATTCGGGAGGGCCGCGTTGGCGTCTGGGTGCCCCGGCCCGAGAAGCCCCCCCTGCCCGACGGCACGCCCCGCGAGGACAAGATCGCCGCCATCGGCATCCGGCTCCGCCGCTGGGTGAGCTTCCACGGCCTCTCGATCAACGTGGAACCCGATCTTTCGCATTTCGACGGCATCGTGCCCTGCGGCATCGAGGGCCACGGCGTCACCAGCCTCGTGGACCTCGGCCTGCCGGTGGAGATGGGCGACCTGGACGCCGCGCTGAAGGAGAGCTTCGCCGAGACGATGGACCGCGGCTGAGCCGTCAGTTCCACTTCCGCGAGAAGACGTGGTGGAGGATGTCGTCGCGGTGGAGGCCCATCTCCGCGAGTTCGGCGTCGCTCAGCGCGCGGAGGCGGGCGACGCGGGCGGCGAGCTCGCGGGTGCGCGTGTCGAAGGGCGTATCGAAGATCCGCCGGAGCGCGGCGATGCGCGGCGAGGCGGGCGTCGGGCGGGACGTGGCAGCGTCTCGGTCGGCCATGGCGTCGGTCCTGTCGTCGGGCGCCGCGGGCGGCGCGTGACTCCCGGGAGGCAGCCCCCCGGTTGACGCAAAGGTACCGCGCCGGGCGGGCCCGCCACAGTCAGGGAAACCCGACCCGGGCGGCGCGGCCGATTTTCTTGATCTGTGTCAAATCGATGCATTGCCCCCCGCGGAGACCCATTCTAAAACGCGAATAGAAGAAGGGGCGGAGTGCGACTCGACGCCCTGTGAGGACCATCAGGAGGCACCATGGCAGACGCGGCCATCCACAGCCACGAGCATGAGGACCAGCGCGGCTTCTTCACCCGCTGGTTCATGTCAACGAACCACAAGGATATCGGCATCCTCTACCTCGTCACCTCGGCGGTGGTGGGCTTCATCGCGGTGGCCTTCACCGTGTACATGCGGATGGAGCTGATGGAGCCGGGCGTGCAGTACATGTGCCTCGAGGGCGCGCGCCTCTTCCCGGCGGCGGCGGGGGAATGCACGCCGAACGGCCATCTGTGGAACGTGCTCATCACGGGCCACGGCGTGCTGATGATGTTCTTCGTCGTCATCCCGGCGCTCTTCGAGGAGGGTCTCGGCGCGCTGGATCGTCGTCTCGTCGGCGTAGGCGGTGAGGAAGACGACCGGAATC
>CAZPCU010000367.1:815-1092 GCA_964585075.1 uncultured Rhodobacterales bacterium | reverse complement strand
TCGGCAACTACCTGCTGCCGCTCCAGATCGGCGCGCCGGACATGGCGTTCCCGCGCATGAACAACCTCTCCTACTGGCTCTACGTGTCGGGCACCGCGCTCGCCATCGCCTCGCTCTTCGCGCCGGGCGGCAACGGCCAGGCGGGCTCGGGCGTGGGCTGGGTGTTCTACCCACCGCTCTCGACCAACGAGATGGGCATGTCGACGGATCTCGCCATCTTCGCGATCCACACCGCGGGGGCGAGTTCCATCCTCGGCTCGATCAACATGATCACCAC
>CAZPCU010000367.1:0-805 GCA_964585075.1 uncultured Rhodobacterales bacterium | reverse complement strand
TTGAAGAGCGTGACGCTCTTCAAGGTGCCGCTCTTCGCGTGGTCGATCTTCGTGACGGCGTGGCTTCTCGTGCTGTCGCTCCCGGTGCTCGCCGGCGCGATCACCATGCTGCTCACCGACCGGAACTTCGGCACCACCTTCTTCGACCCGGCCGGCGGCGGCGACCCGGTGCTCTACCAGCACATCTTCTGGTTCTTCGGGCACCCCGAGGTCTACATCCTCATCCTGCCCGCCTTCGGCATCATCAGCCACGTGGTCGCCACCTTCTCGCGCAAGCCGATCTTCGGCTACCTGCCGATGGTCTGGGCGATCATCGCGATCGGCGCGCTCGGCTTCGTGGTCTGGGCGCACCACATGTACACCGTCGGCATGAGCGTGACGCAGCAGAGCTACTTCATGCTCGCCACCATGGTGATCGCGGTGCCCACGGGGGTGAAGGTGTTCAGCTGGATCGCGACGATGTGGGGCGGTTCGATCGAGTTCAAGACGCCCATGCTCTTCGCCATCGGCTTCGTGTTCCTCTTCACGGTGGGCGGCGTCACGGGCATCGTGCTCAGCCAGGCGGGCGTGGACCGCGCCTATCACGACACCTACTACGTCGTCGCGCATTTCCACTACGTCATGAGCCTCGGCGCCGTCTACGGCATCTTCGCCGGCATCTACTTCTACTTCGGCAAGATCACCGGGCGGCAGTATCCCGAATGGGCGGGCAAGCTTCACTTCTGGACCTTCTTCATCGGCGCCAACCTGACCTTCTTCCCGCAGCACTTCCTCGGGCGGCAGGGCATGCCGCGGCGCTACATCG
>CAZPCU010000366.1:2209-2768 GCA_964585075.1 uncultured Rhodobacterales bacterium | reverse complement strand
CGCCCTCGCCCTGCACCATGCCGTTGCGGTTGGCCGAGAACGGGCGGCAGGCGTCGCGGCTCATCACCCTGAGCCCCTCCCAGGCCTTCACGCCGCCGAAGCACATCATCGACTCCGAGCCGCCCGTCACCATCGCCTTGCTCATGCCGAGCCGCACGGTCTGGAAGGCGAGCGCCATGGCATGGTTCGAGGAGGCGCAGGCCGTGGAGACGGTGTAGGACGGGCCCTTCAGGTTGTATTCCATCGAAACGTGGGAGGCGGCCGCGTTGTTCATGAGCTTCGGCACCACGAAGGGGTGCACGCGGTTCTTCCCGTCCTCGTAGACGGAGCGGTAGTTGTCGTCCCAGGTGGAGACGCCGCCGCCCGCGGTGCCGAGCACCACGCCGGCGGTGGCCGCCAGCTCGCCCGCGAACTCGAGCCCCGCCTGCCCGATCGCCTCGCGCGCCGCGATCAGGGTGAACTGGGTGAAGCGGTCGTAAAGCGCCATCTGCTGGCGATTGAAGTACCGGTCGGCCTCGAACCCCTTGACCTGCCCGCCGATCCGGACCGAGAGGCGGTC
>CAZPCU010000366.1:0-2199 GCA_964585075.1 uncultured Rhodobacterales bacterium | reverse complement strand
GGAACTCCAGCGGGCCGATGCCGCAGCGCCCCTCGCGCATGGCCTCGAGTGTCTCCGGAACCGACAGCCCGAGCGGGTTGATCGTGCCCGCCCCGGTGATGACGACCCGGTTCATAGCCCGTCGTCCCCGCCGCTCAAGCGTGCTGCTCGGCGACGAGCCGCTCGATCCCGGCCACGATCGAAGCGACGGAGGAGATGTCGAATTCGCTCTCCCGGGGTTCGTTGGCGTTGAAGGGGATGGAGATGTCGAAAGCTTCCTCGATGGCGAAGATGCTCTCCACAAGGCCGAGGCTGTCGATCCCGAGTTCCTCCAGGGTGCTGTCCATGGAAATGTCCGACGGCTCCAGCACCGCCTGCTGGGCGATGATCTCGATCACCTTGTCCCGCACACTGCTCATGGCGCGCCCCTTCCCCTGGTTCGGGGCTGATTTAGTCGCTCGCGCCGGGGTTTGAAACCGCTTTCTTGAGCGCCGCGACGTCCCGCGCGAGCCGTGGCAGGCGCCGCAGCGCCTTGTAGGTCTCGAGCTGGGCGTCCATCTTCGTCGCCGGATATCCGAGCATCACCCGCCCCGCCGGAATGCTCGAGAGCACCTTGGAGCCGCCCCCCGTGATGACCCGGTCGCCGATGGTGAGGTTGTCGCTGACGCCCGTCTGGCCGCCGAGCACCACGTTGTCGCCGATCACCACCGAGCCTGCCACGCCCACGAGGCCGCAAAGCAGGCAGTCCCGTCCGACGACGACATTGTGGCCGAGCTGGACGAGATTGTCGAGCTTCGTGCCCGGCCCCACCACGGTGTCGCGGATCGTGCCCCGGTCGATGCAGGCGTTCGCGCCGATCTCCACGTCGTCGCCGATCCGCACGCTGCCGAGCGAATGGATGCGCACCCAGCTCTGCGCGGCGGCCTCTCCCTGGTCGCCGAGCGTCTCGCGCGCCCGCTCCACCGCCGACTCCTCGGGCGTGACGAAGGAGAAACCGTCGCCCCCGATCACCGCGCCCGGCTGCACGATCACCCGGTCGCCGAGGCGCACCCGCGCGCCGATCCGGACGCCCTCGCGCAGATGGCAGCGCACACCCAGCACCGCATCGGCGCCGATGCTCGCATGCGGGCCGATGACGACGCCTTCCCCGATCCGGGCGCGCGGGCCGATCACGGCGAGCGGCCCGACGGAGGCGCCCGGCCCGATCTCCGCCGAGGGGTCGATCACCGCGCTGGGGTGGATGCCGGGCGCGGTGCCCTGCCCCGCGTCGAGCATGGCGGTGAGCCCGGCCATCGCCAGGCGCGGCCGGGGCGCAATGATCGCGGCCTCCAGGCCGAGGCCCTGCCAGTCGGCGCCGGGCCAGAGAATCGCCGCCCGCGCCGCGCCCTCGGAGAGTCGGTCGGCATAGGCCGGATCCATGGCGAGGGCGAGTTCGTCGGGCCGCGCGTCGGCCGGTTCGGCCGCGCCGGTGACCGCGATGGACGTCTCGCCGAAGGCGTCGACCCCCAGCGCGGCGGCGATTTCGGCGATGGTGTGGCGCATGGATCCTCCGGGGCTGTTTCGCCCCGTTCGTCTAGCCTTCCGGCAGGCCGAGCGCCACCCCCGCGGCGGCCAGCGCCTCCCAGACCCGGGCGTCGCGGCCGTAGATGTCGCTGCGGAATTCCAGGCCGCCCCTGGGCGTGGTCACCGCGGTCCGGTAGATGAGGTGAACGGGCACGGGCGTCTCGAGGTCGATGCGCGTCTCCCTGCCGGTGTCGAGGACCGAGTGGAACAGGCGCTCAGGGTCGGCGGTCTGGCGCGAGAGCAGCTCGTAGGCGAACTCGAAGGGCTGCTGGAGACGCACGCAGCCGCTCGAATAGGTGCGCACCGTGCGGTCGAAGAGATGCTTGTCCGGCGTGTCGTGGAGGTAGATGGCGTAAGGATTCGGGAACATGAACTTCACGAGGCCGAGCGCGTTGCGCGGCGACGGCGGCTGGCGCAGGCGGAAGGGGAAGCTGCGCGCGCTGTAGGCGTTGAAGTTCACGCTGCTGCGGCTCACCACGCGCCCGCGACTGTCCACGAGCTGGAGATAGGACGCCGCGTTCCGGTTGCGCTGGAGCTGCGGCAGGTAGTCCCGCGCCATGATCGAGCGGGGCACGTTCCAGGACGGGTTCAGGACCATGTATTCCATCTCGTCCGAGAACTCGGGCGTGGGCTTGTCCTGGTTCGTCGCGCCCACCA
>CAZPCU010000365.1:0-2777 GCA_964585075.1 uncultured Rhodobacterales bacterium | reverse complement strand
CGGGACAACCTCGCGCTGGAGCAGACGCAGCCGATCCGCGGCTACCCCTTCGTGCCCACGGGAGACCCGATGGTGGACGGCGTGGGACCGGCCTCCTGGGTGAACCGGGGCGACGAGCCCGAGCTCGACGGCAAGGGCCATCCGAAGATCATCCCGATGGCGGCCACCGAGCATTTCCACGTCGCCGCCGGGCGCGATCCGCGGGGGCTGCCGGTGATGTCGGGCGACGGACAGGTCGTCGGCACCGTCACCGACATGTGGGTGGACGAGCCCGAACAGCTCGTCCGCTACCTCGAATACGAACTCGACGCGGAGTGGGGCGAGGGCAAGCGGCTCGTTCCGATGACGCTCGCCGTGATCAAGCGCGACCGCGTGGTGGTCCGCACGATCTACGCCAGGAACTTCGCGAACGTGCCGCAGCACGCCTCGCCGCGTCAGGTCACCAAGCTCGAGGAGGACAAGATCTCCGCCTACTACGCGGGCGGCCTCCTCTACGCGGACGAGGAGCGGCTCGAGCCGCAGCTCTGACGGGAAGGACGGAACGCCATGCCGCACGATCATCACGACGACTTCGCCTTCGAGCCCGTGGAGGGCCTGCCGGAGCTGCCGCCCGAGGGCGAGCGGATCCTCTGGCAGGGTCGCCCCGACTGGTGGCGCCTCGCAGTGGAAAGCCTGAGCCTGAAGTGGGTCATGGGCTACTTCGTGTTCCTCGCGGCATGGCGTCTCGTCGCCGCGGTCGACCTGATGCCGCTGGGCCGGGCCCTCGCGATCTCCTCGCCCTTCATCGTCATGGGGCTCGGGGTCTGCGCGCTTCTCGCGCTCATCGCCTGGGTGCAGGCGCGGGCCACGGTCTACACCATCACCAACCGCCGGGTTGCGATGCGGGTGGGCGCTGCGCTCACGGTGACGCTCAACCTGCCCTACACCCAGATCGCGAACGCGACGCTGGACCTTCGCCGCAAGGGCGGCACGGGCACCATCGCGCTCGAGACGCTCGGCGAGACGCGGCTCGGCTACCTCGTGCTCTGGCCCCATGTGCGGCCCTGGCACTTCCGCACCCAGCCCGCGCTGCGCTGCATTCCCGACGCGGAGGCCGTCGCCCGGCTTCTGGCGGATTCCGCCGAAGCGCACCTGGCCACCCCGCAGATCGCGCGCGTCGCGCCGGCCGAAGCGGCCGCCGTGGCCGCCGAGTGAAAGAAAGGAGGCTTCTGCGATGACCGACACCGCCCGCCCGCCGCGCACCTACACGCCAGAGGAGCGGGTGATCCCGCTCATGATGGTGCGCGCGATGTTCGGGCTCGTGATCTGCGTGCTCGCCATCGTCACGGTCGCCGTGCTTTCGGGCCGCCCCGTGACCTCTACGCCGCCCGAGAGCCCGGTCACGCACACGCGCGTGCTCTTCCTCGACGGCGACATGTCGGGCGCGGCCAGCGTGCGCGCCGAGGACGGCACGATGATCGCCGATCTCTCCCCCGAGGAGGGCGGCTTCGTCTCCGGTGTGTGGCGCGTGCTTCAGCGCGAACGCACCAAGCACCGCGTGGCCCTCGACGGGCCCGTGGAACTGATGCGCCACGAGAACGGGCGCTTCACCATCTCCGACCCCTCCACAGGCTGGCGCGCCGACCTGATGGGGTTCGGTCGGGACAATGCCAGGGCCTTCGCCAAGCTTCTGGCCGAGTGATCGAAAGGGAACCGGACCAATGGGACTTCTGACGAGAGAGATAGAAAGGGCGCCTTGCACGGTCGAGGTGAGCCACAAGTTCGAGAGCCTGCACGCGCACGTGCGCTTCAACAACGGGGCCGTCGTCTATCCGGGCGACGAGGTGAAGGTGCAGGGGCCGGAGATCATGGCCCCGTTCGGAGAGATCGTCACCGAGGACCGCGAGGCGATCATCGTCCGCGCCTCGAAGCTGGAGCAGCTCTGGACCCGCCTGACCGGCGATTTCGAGGTCATGGAACTCTGCGAATTCTCGTTCTCCGAGGAGGTGGAGCTATGAACGCCCCCATCAAGCCCGTCACCGCCGCCCACAGCGCCGACGCGACCACCGCCGAGGAAGGGCTGCGCATCCAGGAAGAGCAGGCGAAGTTCGACAGCGAGGCCGCCACCGCCGTGGCGATGCAGAACACGCTTCTCACGCCGCGCTTCTACACCACCGACTTCGACGAGCTCGACGCGATCGACGTCTCCCCCGTCCGCGAGGACTGGGACGAGCTCATCGCCGAGATGGAGGCGGACCCGAACCGCGGTCACTTCAAGAAGAACGAGGACTGGGACCACGTCGACTGGGACGGCATGGACCCCGAGCTCAGGAAGGAGTTCATCGACTTCCTGATCAGCTCCTGCACCGCGGAGTTCTCGGGCTGCGTGCTCTACAAGGAGATGAAGCGCCGCGGCACGAACAAGGACGTGACACAGCTCTTCCAGCTCATGGCGCGGGACGAGGCCCGTCACGCCGGCTTCATCAACGACGCGCTGCGCGAGGCGGGGGTCGCGGTGAACCTGGGCTTCCTGACCCAGGCCAAGAAGTACACCTTCTTCCGGCCCAAGTTCATCTACTACGCCACCTATCTGAGCGAGAAGATCGGCTACGCCCGCTACATCACCATCTACCGGCATCTGGAAAAGCACCCCGAACACCGGTTCCACCCGATCTTCAAGTGGTTCCGGGAGTGGTGCAACGACGAGTTCAGCCACGGCGAGGCCTTCGCGCTGCTGATGAAGACCGATCCGAAGCTGACGAGCGGGATCAACGTCCTCTGGATCAAGTTCTTCCTGA
>CAZPCU010000364.1:0-2789 GCA_964585075.1 uncultured Rhodobacterales bacterium | reverse complement strand
TAATGGCTATCTCTTTCTCTTTGCTACAGTGCATTGAATTTTTCCCATCCATAGTCATCTTTCAATTTCATGCGTACCTTTTCCACGGACCGTCATTGATGAACGAATCATGCTTAGCCCGTATCAGAGCGTACAGGAGTGCTATCAGCGATATGGTTAGTGTGGGGGTCATTTTAAAAATCACCATTCATTACTTTTAATCTTTGATTATTTGAAAGAGTATCGTTCCAGAAAAACAAATCATCCAAATAACCAGTATTAACAGAATAAGTGTCTCCTTTATAAGATCCGACAAATATATCCGAAGCTGTATTTGCCATACCTTCATACGTGCCAATTTCTAAATCAGCATCATCGGAAGCAACATTATCTATAAATATATCTATTCCCGAACTTGCCTCACTACCGTCATAGTTAGCATGAAAATGAACCCACGTATCTGTAGTAGAAAAAGGAGCCGTTCTCCCTATATAAGCCGTGGCATCCTGTTTAAGTAAATAAAATCTAATTGTATTTGACGTTACGTCTATTGTGTATTCTGCTGTAGATGCTGGATAACGTTTTGATAATATAAACTGAGTGGTTGAAGTATTAGACATTTTGATCCAAAAACTAATTGCGAAAGCACTATCCACACCGCCACTAGCAAACGTAAGTCCATCATCATCATTTATGTATGTATTCGGATCTTGGTCAATATCATCTTCTAAATACATCGCATTGCCATATTTCCCCGATGGGAATGTAACTTCTGGATGAACAGCCAAATAAAAACTATCAAGATATTCATCCTGAACAGTCGGATTGTTTCTGGTATAATCAGAACCCAATAAACCTCCACTACCATACCCCTGAATCACATTTGAAAACTCATTATCACCCACTCCATAATCCGAAAAAACCACTTTCAATGAATTGTTTGCATTTTGTACTGGACGTATATTATTTATAAACCCAGCATTGGTAACAACTGATAACTCTGACCAGTTTTCAGCAGCATTTACCGACCTTTTTACTTGAAAGTCTCCGGCAAAAAGAGAGCCGTTAGCATTAACAGTGTATATTTTTAAAGTGTCTCCATCCACATATTCAATCACATTGTTATAACATTCAAATAAATAATCATAGGTTTCACCTGCTGCAAATACCTCCCATCCATTATCCACATTTTTTAAAACCTGTAATGTATATCCGTCATCATCTGAATTTATAGCTTGTCCTCGTGGGAAAACAATAAAGGGCCTATTGTCGGAATTAACATCCATATGCGCTAATGGACAATACAAATTAGAACTATTATATGCTAAAATACTATCCGCCCCTCCCATAGTGATGGGTAAGCCCAATTCTTCCTTGTCGATGTTTTCCCAAGTTGTACCGTCAAATTTGCAGTAATAAATATTCTTCCTGTCTACTCCGGCAGTACTATCGCCAACAATCACACAATTAATTGTATCGTTTATCCCAAGTGAAAAAATGGGATACGAATAACCTCCAAACAAAAACGTAGTGTCTGTCCATGTTTGACCATCATCAGATGACTTCATAAAATCCCATTGCCAATCTGTAACAGAAACTCTTCGATAAAACAAGTACATTACTCCATCTGATGTCTCAATTAATTGAGGATATGTAGCAGGATTTACGACAACCGTGGCATTCTCCCAAGAACTTATATCATTAGGATTAGAAGAAACACATTCTCTCAATGGGGAGGCGTGTGCGCCAAATATCACATGAATATATTCACTGCTATCAATGAACAAAATTGGCTGCCCGTGATCATCATCTGGATCTAGCCCTAAATCTGACACTTGAAACGGACCCACAACAGAATCATTATCATGATCATAATACATCACATAAGGATCGTCATTATAACCATTAAACCCCATATATGTACGATTATCGTAATTAACAGCGACAGGGTAATTCAAAGTAGCAAAAGCCCAATCTCCGGCACTATCAGCTAAAGCTGTATTTGTATAATTTTCACCACCTTCCATTCTCCATCCAGCAAGCATAATTCCATCCCACCAATCAGAACCTTCTCCCCCCAAATCAGCCACCATCACATCTGCATCACTCGCTGTGCCTCGGTAGTAGATAACTGTGCCTCCATCGACAATTGTCCTGCGATCTCCACGGCCCTGGTCAACAAACGTCACCCCGCCTCCCGAACGAACAACATGGGGATTGCCTAAAATAGGCTTGACCTCCTGGGCCTGTAATGCCAATGGCCACAAGAGCAATAGAAATGCTAGTCTTTTAGTCCACATGCTTGGTTCCCGTTGAGGTGGTTATATTGGTTCCATCATTGCCAAACGCCTCATACCTGAGCGTGTCGGTGCCGGTACGTGGATTCAGATAAATGGCTGTGTCCATGATGTCATTGGCATCGTAGGAGTAGATCATCTGATAGTCCTCATTAAACATCGTTTCCAGATCCTGCCTTAAAATGTATTTGCTGGAATACCCGAAAGTTGACGGGTCTACAATCAGAAGTGCATGGCGGGGGCCAGCATTACGGGTGATGGGCACCCCGATGGGAACCAGGGAAACGCTATCCCCCCAAACAACCACGCCCCCTACATTGGATTTTTCCACGCTGATTGTGTCATTGGTGTACTGAAAATGTACAGCGGTTTCTTTGTCTTTAATGCTCTGCCCATGCAGGGTGCTGAACCCCAGGCAGAAAGCCATCAATAAAATCAGTTTTTTCATAGCCTTAAATTTAATATCCGTATGTTCGTTTAATTGTGATCGTTACCCCGCTATGGGTTTGCTCA
>CAZPCU010000363.1:0-2798 GCA_964585075.1 uncultured Rhodobacterales bacterium | reverse complement strand
CACCTCCTCCGACGGCTCCTCAGCCGGCGCCTCGGCAGCGGCTTCCTGCGGCGCGGCCTCCGTGCTGGCGGGCTTCTCCTCGCCCTTGGTGCGGCGTCCCCCGCGCCGGCCGCGGCGCGGCCGCTTCGGGCGCTCGCCGTCGTCCGCCGCCTCGGGCCCCTCCTCGGCGGCGTCGGCCGGCGCGGCGCCCGACACGTCCTCCACCCGCGGGATCTCCTTCTGGATGAGGCGCTCGATGTCCTCGAGGTTCCTCTCGTCCTTGGGGCCGCAGATCGTCAGCGCCTCGCCGGCGCGGCCGGCGCGGCCGGTGCGGCCGATGCGGTGGACGTAGTCCTCGGCATGGGAGGGGACGTCGAAGTTGAAGACGTGGCTCACCGCCGGGATATCCAGGCCGCGGGCGGCGACGTCGGAGGCGACGAGGAAACGCAACTCGCCCGTGCGGAAGGCGTCCAGCGTCTTGGTGCGCTGCGACTGGTCGAGATCGCCGTGGATCGGCGCCGCGTCGTAGCCGTATTTCCTGAGCGACTTGGCGAGGATGTCCACCTCCACCTTGCGGTTGCAGAAGATGATCGCGTTCTTGCAGGCCGCGCCCTCGCGGTCGATCAGGTCGCGCAGCAGCCGCCGCTTCTCGGACGCCTCGCGGTCGCGCCGTGACGGCTTGAACAGCGCCACGCCCTGCTCGATCGTCTCGGACGCGGTGGCCTGTCGCGCCACCTCGATCCGCACGGGCGCCTGCAGGAAGGTGTTGGTGATCCGCTCGATCTCCGAGGCCATTGTGGCCGAGAAGAAGAGCGTCTGGCGCGTGAAGGGGGTCAGGCTGAAGATCCGCTCGATGTCGGGAATGAAGCCCATGTCGAGCATGCGGTCGGCCTCGTCCACCACCATGATCTGCACGCCGGTGAGCAGCAGCTTGCCGCGCTCGAAATGGTCCAGAAGCCGCCCGGGCGTGGCGATAAGCACGTCCACGCCCTTGTCGATCAGCGCCTCCTGCTCCTTGAAGCTGACGCCGCCGATCAGCAGCGCCTTCGTGAGCTTCACGTATTTCGCGTAGGTGTCGAAGTTCTCGGCGACCTGCGCGGCGAGCTCCCGGGTGGGGCAGAGCACGAGGCTTCGCGGCATCCGCGCCCGCGCGCGGCCGCGCGCCAGAAGCGTGATCATCGGCAGCGTGAAGCTCGCCGTCTTGCCGGTGCCCGTCTGCGCGATGCCGAGAACGTCGCGGCCTTCGAGCGCGGGCGGGATCGCGCCGGCCTGGATCGGGGTCGGGGATTCGTAGCCCGCTTCCTCGACGGCCTTGAGAACCTTCGGATTGAGGTCGAGATCGGTAAATTTGGTCATGTGTATCCGTGGTTTACGGACACGCCTGGCCCGTAGCGTCTGATCTGGCCGCGCTCACGCCGGTCAAGGGGCGGAGCGCCCGTTCGGCCCTCGCGGGGGCATCTACCCGAAATTCCGTCCCGCGGTCAATCCGGGGCCGGAAAAAGGCAACGAAGAGCGCGCTTTCGCGCTTGTTGTCGGCAGCTCCGAGACAATCAGATTCCGAGCCGGTCGCGGAGGGCATACCAGGTCATCGCGAGCACGAGAAGCGGGCTCCGCGCGAGGGTCCCGCCCGGGAAGGCCGGGGCCGGCACCGCGGCCATGGCGTCGAAGCCCTCGGTCTCGCCCGCGACGGCGTCCGCCATGAGCTTGCCCGCGAGCGTCGCGTTGCCGACGCCGTGGCCGGAATACCCCGAGGCCGAGAGGATCCGCCGCCCCACCTGCGCCAGATAGGGCATCCGCCGCATGGTGATGGCGAGCGTGCCGCCCCAGGCGTAGTCGATCGGCACGTCGGCGAGATGCGGGAAGACCTGCGTCATCGGCCGCCGCACCAGCCGTGCGATGTCGCGGGGGAAGCGGTAGCCGTAGGTCTCTCCGCCGCCGAAGAGAAGCCGCCCGTCATGGCTGAGGCGGAAGTAGTTCACGACGAACTTCGTGTCCGCCACGGCCACGTCCCGGGCGAGCACCTCCGCTGCGCGTGCGCCCAGGGGCTCCGTGGCGGCGATGAAGTTGTTGATCGGCATGACGCGCGCCGCGACCCGGGCGTCGAGGCCACCGAGATAGCCGTTGCAGGCCAGGATGACGTGCTCGGCCTCCACGAGGCCCCGGTCGGTCCGGACGACGGGCCGCGCGCCGCTTTCGTCGATGTGGTGGGCGGGCGTCGTCTCGTGAATCCGTGCCCCGGCCGCCTCCGCCGCCCGGGCGAGGCCGAGCGCGAAGGCCAGCGGGTGCAGATGCCCCGCGCCCATGTCCAGTGTGCCGCCGCGATAGGCGGGCGAGGGGCAGAGCGCGCGCCCCGCCTCGGCGTCCAGAAGCTCGATCGCGTCGTAGCCGTAACGCGTCTCCAGCGCCTCGGCCTCTTCGTGGAGCGCGCGCCGCTCGGCGTCCGTGTAGGCCATGTGGGCCACGCCGGGCTTCAGGTGGCAGTCGATCCCGTGCCGCGCCACGAGCCCCTTCACGAGCGCCTTGGCCTCCTCGGCGAGCGCCCAGAGCCTGTCGGCCGCCTCCGCGCCGAGAAGCTTCGTCAGCGTCTCCTGCCCGACGCGCTGGCCGCTGCCGAGCTGCCCGCCGTTGCGGCCCGAGGCGCCGAAGCCCGCCCGGTGCGCCTCCACCACGACCACGTCGTAGCCCCGCTCCGCGCAAGCGGTGGCCAGGTCGGTCCCGAGGGTTTTTCCCGCGAGCAGCTCTTCGCCGAAAATATCGGCGGCATCATCATAGATCTGGTAGGCTGTTCCCAGATGGAGGGCGTACTGGCGGGCAGCCTC
>CAZPCU010000362.1:0-2809 GCA_964585075.1 uncultured Rhodobacterales bacterium | reverse complement strand
CGGCCACTCACATAGCAAATCTGACAGGCCCGTTTGTTGACGCGAAGGGCCCAACCCGCTTGCCTCGCCCCCAGAATCCGAGGTCTAGTGCAGTGTCGAACCTCGGAGCTTCAACCCTCCGAGAGCCGTCCTTTTCCTCTGTCGCCACCGGTTTGATGTTTGACAGAAGCAACGGTTGAGAATTTGACACTTCCGTAGCCGCGGGAGCCGTGGGCCCTGAGCGCCGCAGGCGCGAGGAAGAGGCCCCGGAACCGCACACAAAAAAAGAAGCCCCCCGACGCGATAGGTTGAGATCGTCCGACCAAGGATCGACCTCACGCACCGGAGGACTTCTGTAGAAATGATGCTACGGGAGAAGCACATGCAGATCAAATTCATGGCCGACGAGGGTGTACCGATCGCGGAGATCGCGCGCCGTCATGGAGTGAGTCGTCAGACCGTCTACAACCACCTGAAGCGGACCGTGCCGTATCCGAGGCCACGGACGTCGCGCGCGTCGAAGCTCGATCCGTTCAAGGACTACATCCGGGCCCGCTTGGAGCACTTCGACCTGCCGGCGACGGTGCTGAAGGGAGAGATCGAGACGCTGGGCTACGGGGGCGGCATCACGATCCTGCGCGACTATGTGCGGCCGCTCAAGCAAGAGTACGAGCGGCGGGTCATCGAGCGCTTCGAGACGTTGCCGGGTCGCCAGGCCCAGATCGACTGGGGCGAGTGCGGCACGATCGAGCAGGGCGGCCGGACGCGGAAGCTCTACGTGTTCGTCTTCGTGCTGGGCTACAGCCGCCGGATGTACGCGCGGTTCACGACGTCGCTGAAGCGGCCATCGCTGCTGGCGTGCATGAAGGAGGCCTTCGAACGCCTTGGGGTGCCGCGCGAGCTGCTGGTCGACAACATGAAGCAAGCCGTCGATCAGCACGATGTGGCGACGGGCACGGTGCGCTGGAACCGTGGGTTCCTGGACTTCTGCGAGCACTACGACGTGCTGCCGGTCGCGAGCCCTCCGTACTGGCCTCGTGTGAAAGGCAAGGTCGAGCGGGGCGTGGGCTACGTGAAGCGCTCGTTCCTGGAGGGCCGCAGCTTCACCGATCTCGATGACCTGAACCGTCAGCTCGATGTCTGGGTCGAGGGCACGGCGGACGTGCGGATCCACGGCACGACGGGTGCACGGCCAGTCGACCGCTACCGGCTCGAGGCCGGCGAGCTCAGGCGTGTGGGCGCGGTTCCGGCCTACGACACGCGGCCGGTCGAGATCCGCAAGGTGGCCGCTGACTGTCACTTCAGCTTCGGTGGCGTCCGCTACAGCGTGCCCCCGGCGGCGGTGGGTCATACCGTGACGGTGCGGCCCGAGGGCATCGACGTTCTAGCCGTCTATCTGGGCTCGGAGCTTCTGGTCCGTCATGGTGTCCGACCCAAGGGCGCGGGCCCGGTGACGCTGAGGGAGCATGCCGAGGCGATCCGGGCGCTCACCCGTGGAAGTGCCGCCAAAGCATACGGAAGAAGAGGGGGCCAGCCCCGCTTCCTCCAGATCGCATCGGCCGGGCGCGTGCCCAGTCGCCTCGACCGGGTCAAGCAGGTCGCTCCCATCGTCGCCGTGCAGAGCCTCGATGCTTATGAAGAGCTGCTCGAGGTGGGGGCATCATGAGCGCGGCCGTCAGCTACGAGCGGGTGCGTGACCACCTCGACCGGCTCAAGATGGAGGCTGCGCTCACCGCGCTCGATGGCGTCCTGGAGCGTGCTCAGAAGCGTGACAAGGTTGCCGTCGAGATCCTCGATGAGCTGCTTACCCTGGAGCTCGACGCTCGCTTCGAGCGACGTGTGGCCACGAACCTGAAGCTCAGCGGCTTACCGGCAGCCAAGACGCTCGAAGACTTCGACTACGACGCGCAGCCGCAGGTGCCCAAGGACCTCATCCAGGAGCTCTCCACCCTGCGCTTCCTACATCAGGGCGAGAACGTGCTTCTGCTCGGTCCGTGCGGGATCGGAAAGACCCATCTCAGCATCGGTCTGGCTCTCAAGGCCATCGAGCGCGGTCACCGCATCTACTTCCTGACTCTGCACGACCTTGTCACCCGCTTCCGGGCCCACCGCGAGAAGAACCGGCTCGATGTGCTGCTTCGCGTGCTTACCCGGCCCGAGGTCCTCATCCTCGACGAACTCGGGTTCGTGCCCCTCGAGCGCCCCGACGCGACGTTCCTCTTCGAAGTCGTCAACAAGCGCTACCAGGCCAACAAGTCGATCGTCGTCACGTCCAACAAGAGCTTCGGCCAATGGGACGAGATCTTCCCCGATCCCGTGCTGGCCACCGCCCTACTGGACCGTCTGCTGCATCACGCCACGACCATCAACATCCGTGGCGAGAGCTACCGCCTCCGACATCGCTGGAACGCAGGCCTCACCGTCCCAGCCACCCAAGCCACGGAGCCCGATCACGACCCAGCAGCCACCACCTGATCCGTCGGAAGTGTCAAACTCTACACCGTTGGATCTGTCCACTTTTAAACCGTTGTTGACATCGAGGGGGGCGACGCTACGGGTCCTTGTACCTGGCCCACGCGTGGACCGCGAACGTGTACAGCATGATCACGCCGACGCAAACGGTGAAGAAGGGGATGAGCAGGAGGGCCGAGACCAAAAAGGTGAACGCGACCGCGCCCCACTCCTGGACCAGGGCGGCCACCGTCACACCCCACAGCACGGTGAAGATCGCGCCTATGACGACAGCGCCCCTGTTCGTGCGGAACTTCTCGTTGATGGCGTCCCGCCGCGCTTCGCCTTCCGCGCCGTCGTCTCGACGCCGGCCGGCGAG
>CAZPCU010000361.1:0-2815 GCA_964585075.1 uncultured Rhodobacterales bacterium | reverse complement strand
CAACGGAACGCTCGCCAAGGCCTATGGCGTGATGGGTGGCTACATCGCTGCGAGCGCGAAGATGTGCGATGCGGTAAGGTCTTACGCGCCGGGCTTCATCTTCACGACCTCGCTGCCGCCGGCCGTCGCGGCGGGCGCGGCGGCGAGCGTGGCGCATCTCAAGGCCGACCAGGAGCGCCGCGAGAAGCACCAGACGCAGGCGCGCATCCTGAAGATGCGGCTCAAGGGGCTCGGCCTGCCCATCATCGATCACGGCAGCCATATCGTGCCGGTGATCGTGGGCGATCCGGTGCACACCAAGATGATCTCGGACATGCTGCTGGAGCATCACGGGATCTATTGCCAGCCCATCAACTTCCCGACCGTGCCGCGCGGGACCGAGCGGCTGCGATTCACGCCCTCGCCCGTCCACGGGCCCGACGAGATGGACCGGCTGGTGCACGCGATGGACGATCTCTGGTCGCATTGCGCGCTGAATCGCGCCGAAAAATCGGCCTGATCCGCTTTCGCCTGTCGCGCCTTTGCCTCTGTGGTAACCTTCTGCAATTAAAGAAGGGTCCGAATCGCGGTAAATCCGCGAAAGAGGGGAGCAGAGGCGGCAGGAATGATCCGGCGGAAGCCATCAAGACCTGAAGGGCAGCCGTTGCCGGAGCCGAAGGGCTTCGACGACTTCGATCTCCGCCTCGGCGACGTCATGCGCGGCGAGCGCGCGACGATGGGCAAGTCGCTCCTCGACGTGCAGCGGGAGCTCAGGATCAAGGCGAGCTACATCGCCGCGATCGAGAACTGCGATCCTTCCGCCTTCGACACGCCCGGCTTCATCGCGGGGTACGTGCGCTCCTACGCGCGCTATCTCGAGATGGACCCGGACCAGGCCTTCGCCCAGTTCTGCGCGGAAAGCGGCTTTTCCCCCGCCCACGGCATGTCGGACGAGGCCTCGACGATCCGCAAGCCCGCGCGGCGCGCCGGGGTGGCGGGCCATGGCGGCGGGGTCCGCGATCCCTTCGCCCAGCCGACCACGCCCTTCGTCCCGGCGAGCGAGAACATCTTCTCGCGGATCGAGCCCGGGGCGGTGGGCTCGCTGCTCGTGCTCGCCGCGCTCGTGGGCGCGATCGGTTTCGGCGGATGGACGGTCCTGCGCGAGATCCAGCGCGTCCAGCTCGCCCCGGTGGAGCAGACGCCCGTGGTTCTCGCCGATCTCGATCCGCTCGAAGGGGCCGAGCCTTCGGAAAGCGAGGCGCCGGCGCTGTCCGCGGAGGCGCTGGAGCGGATGTATCGCCCGCAGGCGCTGGACGTGCCGGTCATGGTCGCGCGCGACGCGCCCATTTCCACCCTGGACCCGGAGACGATAGGCGCCTTCGCCCGGGTGGACCGGCCCGCCGCCGCGCCGCGCCTTGCGCAGGCGGAGCCTTCGGCCAGCGACCAGCCGGCCAGCGACCAGCCGGCCACGGCGGGCGCCATGCCGCAGGTGGTCGAGCCCGAGGCGCCCGAGGTGCGCATCCTCGCGATCCGTCCGGCCTGGGTGCGCGTGCGCGGCGCGGACGGCTCCATCGTCTTCGAGAAGATCCTCGACGCGGGCGAGACCTACACGCTCCCCCGCACAGAGGAGGCGCCGACGCTCCGCGCGGGCATGGCGGGCTCGCTCTACTTCGAGGTGAACGGAGAGCTCTACGGGCCGGCGGGCCAGGGCACGGCGACGATCCGGGACGTCGCGCTCTCGGTGGACGCGCTCACCGGGAAATACGCCCTCGCGGATTTCAGCAGCGACCCGGAGCTCGCCAAGGTCGTGGCCATGGCCGAGGCGCGCGAGGCCACGGGCGAGTCCGAGTAGCGCGCGCATTGCGCCATCGCGCCGCGCGGCCTATTTTGCGAGGCGACAGGCACGCGACGGAAAGGCCGCCATGACCCTCAATCACGTCCGCCCCTGGCGCAACATCTACCGCCGGGACTGCCGCAAGATCCATGTCGGCTCCGTCCCGGTGGGGGGCGATGCGCCGATCTCCGTCCAGAGCATGACGAACACGGTCACCACCGACGTGCGCGGCACGGTGGCGCAGATCCAGGCCTGCGCGGAGGCGGGCGCGGACATCATGCGCGTCTCCGTCCCCGACGAGGATTCCGCCCGCGCGCTCCGCGAGATCGTGCGCGAAAGCCCGGTGCCGATCGTCGCGGACATCCATTTCCACTACAAGCGCGGGATCGAGGCGGCCGAGGCCGGCGCCGCCTGCCTTAGGATCAATCCCGGCAACATCGGCTCCGAGGAGCGGGTCCGCGAGGTCATCAAGGCGGCACGCGACCACGGTTGCGCCATCCGCATCGGCGTCAACGCGGGCAGCCTGGAGAAGCACCTGCTCGAAAAATACGGGGAGCCCTGCCCGGAGGCGATGGTCGAGTCCGGCCTCGAGCATATCCGCATCCTCCAGGACAACGACTTCCACGAGTTCAAGATCAGCGTGAAGGCCTCGGACGTGTTCCTCGCCGCCGCGGCCTATCAGGGCATCGCCGAGGCGACGGACGCGCCCATCCATCTCGGCATCACCGAGGCCGGCGGGCTCATGTCGGGCACGATCAAGAGCGCCATCGGCCTCGGCAACCTGCTCTGGATGGGGATCGGGGACACGATCCGCGTGTCGCTCTCGGCCGACCCGGTGGAGGAGATCCGCGTGGGCTACGAGATCCTGAAGGCGCTCGGCCTCCGGCACCGGGGCGTCAACGTCATCTCCTGCCCCTCCTGCGCGCGGCAGGGCTTCGACGTGATCGAGACGGTCGAGATCCTCGAGAAGCGGCTCGAGCACATCAAGACGCCGATGAGTCT
>CAZPCU010000360.1:0-2816 GCA_964585075.1 uncultured Rhodobacterales bacterium | reverse complement strand
GCGTTCGTCAGGGACTGCCACCTCGCCCACGTTGGGCTCGATGGTGCAGAAGGGAAAGTTCGCCGCCTGGGCCGCCGCGGTGCGGGTGAGCGCGTTGAAGAGCGTGGACTTGCCCACGTTCGGCAGCCCCACGATTCCGACCTTGAACCCCATCAGCGTCCCTTCCATGGCAAGACGGCGCGTGTCTAGGCAGGAAGGTCGCCCGGCGCAAGCGTCCCGCCCGCGCCGGCCGGGCGGCCATTGATTTCGCCGCGCCCGTGAGGCAATGGAGCGCGGACCACAAGCGCCGGAGGAGCCCATGACCCGCATCGCCGCCCGTTTCGCCAGGCTGGAGGCCGAGGGGCGCAAGGCGTTCGTCGCCTACGTCATGGCGGGCGATCCGGACTATGCCACCTCGCTCGAGATCCTGAAGGGGCTGCCCGGCGCCGGGGTGGACATCGTGGAGCTCGGCGTGCCCTTCACCGACCCGATGGCGGACGGGCCGACGATCCAGCTCGCCGGCCAGCGCGCGCTCGAGGGCGGGCAGACGCTGGAGAAGACGCTCGCCATGGCCCGCGCCTTCCGCGAGGAGGACGACGAGACGCCCATCGTGCTGATGGGCTACTACAATCCGATCTACAACCGCGGCGTCCCGCGTTTCCTCGAAGACGCCAAGGCCGCCGGCATCGACGGGCTGATCGTGGTGGATCTGCCGCCCGAGGAGGACGAGGAGCTCTGCCTGCCCGCGCAGGCCGCGGGGCTGGACTTCATCCGCCTCGCCACCCCCACCACCGACGACAGGCGCCTGCCCAAGGTGCTGCAGAACACCTCCGGCTTCGTCTACTACGTCTCGATCACCGGCATCACCGGCGCGGCGGAAGCGCAGGCGGCCGATGTCGGCCCCGAGGTCGCGCGCATCAAGGCGCAGACCGACCTGCCCGTGGTGGTGGGCTTCGGCATCAGGTCCCCCGAGGCGGCGGAGGCCATCGCCGGGGTGGCCGACGGGGCCGTGGTGGGCTCGGCCATCGTGGGCGAGATCGCCGCGGGCAAGCTCGTCTCCGAGATCCTCTCCTTCGTGAAGGGCCTCGCGGACGGTGCGCACCGGGGCTGAGCGCCCGGCGCAGGGCCGAGATTGCCTCCATGCCCGCGGGTTGCTAACCCTCTCGCCAGACCGCGCGAGGAGGCGCCGCCCATGCCCGTGATCACGAACATCGACGACCTGAAGCGGATCTACGCGCGCCGGGTCCCGCGCATGTTCTACGACTACTGCGAATCCGGAAGCTGGACCGAGCAGACCTTCCGGGAGAACGTCTCGGACTTCGACCTGATCCGGCTGCGCCAGCGCGTGGCGGTGGACATGTCGAATCGCGCCACCGCCTCGACGATGGCGGGCCAGGAGGTCGCCATGCCGGTGGCGCTCGCGCCTGTGGGCATGACGGGCATGCAGGCCGCCGACGGCGAGATCAAGGCCGCGCGCGCGGCAGAGCGCTTCGGCGTGCCGTTCACGCTCTCCACCATGTCGATCTGCTCGATCGAGGACGTGGCCGAGAACACCTCGAAACCGTTCTGGTTCCAGCTCTACGTGATGAACGACGAGGACTACGTGGACCGGCTGCTGGCGCGGGCCAGGGAGGCGAAGTGTTCCGCGTTGGTCATCACGCTCGACCTCCAGGTTCTCGGCCAGCGCCACAGGGACCTGAAGAACGGCCTCTCCGCGCCGCCGAAGCTCACCTTCTCCACCTTGACGGACCTCGCCACGAAATGGGGCTGGGGGCTCGGGATGCTCGCCACGAAGCGCCGCGGCTTCGGAAACATCGTGGGCCACGTGAAGGGCGTCTCGGACCCGGCCTCGCTCATGTCCTGGATCAGCGAGCAGTTCGACCTCACCCTCGACTGGGCCAAGGTGAAGACGCTCCGCGACAAGTGGGACGGCCCCGTGATCCTGAAGGGCATCCTGGATGCCGAGGACGCGAAGGCCGCGCTCAACGTGGGCGCGGACGCCATCGTCGTCTCGAACCATGGCGGCCGGCAGCTCGACGGGGCGCTCTCCTCCATCCGCGCCCTGCCGTCGATCCTGGACGCGGTGGGCGACAGGATCGAGGTGCATCTCGACAGCGGGATCCGTTCGGGCCAGGACGTTCTCAAGGCACTCGCCCTCGGCGCGAAGGGCACCCATGTCGGCCGCGCCTACATTTACGGGCTGGGCGCCATGGGCCAGAAGGGCGTCAGCACCGCGCTCGAGGTTATCCGCAAGGAACTCGACACCAGCATGGCGCTCTGCGGCCGGCGCCGCGTGGACGAGCTCGACCGGGACATCCTGCTGGTGCCGCGCGATTTCGAGGGCAACTGGCAAAGCGGGTGATCCGGCGGTGCTGGTGTTTTCCCGCCAGAACCTCGCCCTGCTGGCGGTGCCCAAGACGGGCTCCACCGCGCTGGAGACGGCGCTCCGGCGCCGCGCCGACATGGTCTATCGCGGGCCCTTCCGCCACATGACGGCCCGGCGCTTCGCGCGCCGCGTCCGGCCCTTGCTGGAAGAGGGCTACGGCGTCGCGCCCGAGGTCGTCGCGGTGATGCGCGAGCCCACGGACCGGATCGCGAGCTGGTGGCGCTACCGCAGCCGTGCCGACGCCACCCACGGCGTCGGAGACATGGCGTTCGCGGAGTTCGTGGAGGCGGTTCTCTCGCCCGATCCGCCCCCCTGGGCCGGCGTGGGCGACCAGCACGCCTTCCTCATGGAGGACGGCCGCCTCGCGGTGGACCACCTTTTCGCCTACGAGGCGATGCCGCGGCTGCTGTCCTTCCTGTCTGAGCGCTTCGGCGAGGATGTCGCGCTGCCG
>CAZPCU010000359.1:0-2818 GCA_964585075.1 uncultured Rhodobacterales bacterium | reverse complement strand
TCCTTATGCTTGCGCCGTAACGGAACCGCAAGACGTCCGGGCGACTGTCGGGTCGGAGAGCAGAGACCCATGTTCCAGCAGACCACTCCGCGTTCCACGCTCGGCTCGGCGGTAGCCACCGCGGAGCTCGTCTATCACGGCGCCGTGCGCAACGTCCGGAAGACGCATGGCAGCCCGCTCATGTCGATCCTCATCAACGTCATGCAGACGGCGATCTTCGTGCTTGCCTTCTACCTGATGTTCACATGGCTGGGGCTGCGCGGGCTCAAGATCCGCGGCGACTTCATGGTCTACATCATGACGGGAGTCTTCCTGTTCATGACGCATGTGAAGACGGTGGGCGCGGTCGTCTCGTCCGAGGGGCCGGCCTCGCCCATGATGCTGCACCGGCCGATGAACACCGCCATCGCGATCCTCTCGGCGGCGCTGGGCACGCTATACATCCAGCTCCTCTGCATGTTCCTGATCCTCTTCGTCTACCACGTGGCCGTCACGCCGGTGGAGATTCACGATCCGATCGGGTGCCTCGCCATGGTGCTGCTGGCCTGGTTCACGGGCGCGGCGGTGGGGCTCGTGTTCCTCGCCCTGAAGCCCTGGATGCCGGGCGTCGTCACCCTGATGACGAGCGTCTACCAACGCGCCAACATGATCGCCTCGGGCAAGATGTTCGTGGCCAACGCGCTGCCGCCGCACATCCTCGTGCTGTTCGACTGGAACCCGCTCTTCCACGCCATCGACCAGGCGCGCGGCTTCGCCTTCATCAATTATTTCCCCCGGAACAGCTCGATCGAGTACCCTCTGACCGTGGGAATCGTCCTGGTCGTGATCGGTCTCATGGGCGAATACGTCACCCGGAAGCACGCGTCGCCGAGCTGGTACGCCCGCCGCTGACGCCGCACGCCAGAGTGGAAAGGGAAGACCCATGCCCAGCCTCGCCGCCCGGATCCTGGCCGCGCTCTTCGCGGTCCTCGCCGCGCCGCTTCACGCGCAGGAAGGGCCGTTTCCCGCGCTTTACGACGTGCGCGGCGTGGCCGCGGACGACGTGCTGAACGTCCGTGCCGGCCCCTCGGCCGGAGCCCAACGGATCGGGGCGCTCGCGCCCGACGCCCGCGGCGTCGAGGTCACCGCCACCGACGCGGCCGGGGGATGGGGGCAGGTCAACGCCGGCGAGGGTGCGGGCTGGGTCTCGATGCGCTTCCTGGCGCGCCGGCCGGGGCAGGGCCGCGATGCGCTGCCGCTGCCGATGCGCTGCTTCGGGAACGAGCCCTTCTGGAGCCTCTCCGTCTCGGAGGACGGGCTTCGGCTGGACGGCCCGGGCGTGCCGCGCCCGGTTGCGACCTCGCTCGCCGCGCGCACCCGCGCCGCCGGGCGGCTCGACGCCTACGGCATCGTCGGCTGGGGCGCCGGCGGGGGCCAGGCGATCCACGGCACCGTCCGCCGCGCGCGCTGCAGCGACGGGATGTCCGATCGGCGTTTCGGTTTCGCCGTGGATGTTCTCGTGGAGGACGGCGAGGCGCTTCGGCAATATGCCGGCTGCTGCAGCCTGGCACGCTGAACGGTCAGTCCACCACCCTGAGCGTCAGGTTGATCCGGCCCCCGCCGGGCAGGAGCGTCGAGGAGCCGAAACGGATGCGGTCCACCCCGTGCCAGGCCAGCCGCGCGGGGCCCTCCAGAAGCGCCACGTCGCCGGATTGAAGCCAGATCGAGCGCGAGGGGCGCGGCGCGTCCACGCCGCCCACGCGGAAGAGTGCCGCGTCCCCCAGCGAGACCGACAGGACGGGCCAGGAGAAATCGGTCTCGTCGCGATCCTGGTGAAGCCCCATGCGCGCGCCCTCCCCATACCAGTTCACGAGGCAGCAGTCGGGCACGCGCGAGAGCCCCGTGGCCTCCGACCAGATCGCGAGAACCTGCTCCGGGATCGGCGGCCACGGCACGCCCGAGGGGTGCCGCTCGGCGTAGCGGTACCCCTTGCGGTCGGAAATCCAGCCGAGGCGGCCCGCGGCGGTCATCCGCACCGACATAGGCCGCCCGCCCGGCGTGACCTGGGCGACGAAGGGCGCGGCCCGCGCGACCTCGCGGATCGCCTCCACGATACGGGCCTGCGCGGGCGCGTCCAGCCAGCCGCGCAGCACGCGCACCCCGTTCAGAACCACCGTATCCGACATCCGCCCTTCTCCCCGCCGCGGTTCGCGGCAATTGTTCCCATCGCGCCCAATGGCTTGCTTGCAGGCCCCCGGGGCCCTCCCTATATACCCCGCCAGATGCGTGGCGGGGCACCGACGCCGCCGCGCGCAATGCGGGGCGGGGATGCCGGAACGGGTCCGTCGCCTCCAGTCATCGCCTTGAACAGAAGAGGGATCAAACCATGGGCAAAGTGATCGGGATCGACCTCGGTACGACGAACAGCTGCGTCGCCATCATGGACGGCTCGCAGCCCCGTGTGATCGAGAACGCGGAGGGCGCGCGCACCACCCCCTCCATCGTGGCCTTCACCGACGACGAGCGCCTCGTGGGCCAGCCCGCCAAGCGGCAGGCGGTCACCAACCCGGAAAACACCATCTTCGGCGTCAAGCGCCTCATCGGGCGGCGCATCGACGACCCGGATCTCGCCAGGGACAAGAAGAACCTCCCCTACAACGTCATCGACGGCGGCAACGGCGATGCATGGGTCGAGGTCAAGGACGAGAAGTATTCTCCCAGCCAGATTTCCGCGTTCATCCTCCAGAAGATGAAGGAGACCGTCGAGAGCTATCTCGGCGAGGAGGTGACGCAGGCCGTCATCACCGTGCCCGCCTACTTCGACGACGCCCAGCGCCAG
>CAZPCU010000358.1:0-2818 GCA_964585075.1 uncultured Rhodobacterales bacterium | reverse complement strand
CTTGGTCACGGGCGCGGCGCTCGGCGCGGACATGGTGGTGCTTCCGGCGCTCTTCGCGCGCCGCCTCGCCGTCGTGGCGCCGGGGGCGGCGGAGGGGTTCGGGCTCTGGTCCTTCGTGTCCAAGGCGACCCTCGCGATCGCCGCCGCGGTGCTTCTGCCCACGCTGGAGGCGACGGGTTTCCGCGCCGGCACCGAGAACGACGAAACCGCCCTCCGGACGCTCACCATTCTTTACGCCGGCGTGCCCTGCGGGCTGAAACTCCTCGCCATGGCGCTACTTGCCACGGCGAGGCTCAACGAGGAGTGAGACGATGGACGCCATCTTCTACGTGCTGACCGGTGCCTTCGCCATGGCGGTGCTCGGCTGGCTGCGCGCGCGCTTCCTCGGCTTCGCGGCGCAGCGGCCCGGGGATTACGCCGAGGGCCGGCCGCAATTCGACCTGCGCAGGCATCTGTCCGGCCCGCTGAGCTGCGACGGCGTGATCTACGGGCCCACGGGCCGGGTCGCCAGCCGGTTCACCGGCGATTTCGACGTCGCCTGGGACGGCAACACCGGCGTCATGCGCGAGCGCTTCGAGTATGACAGCGGCGAGGTCCAGCACCGCGCCTGGCACCTCACCCTCGGCAATGACGGGCGCATCCGCGCCCGCGCCGAGGACGTGGTGGGCGAGGGCGAGGGCTGGCAGAAGGGATCCGCGGTGCAGCTCCGCTACCGGATCCGGCTGCCCGAGCGTTCGGGCGGGCACGTTCTCGACACGACGGACTGGATGTATCTGACGCCGAACGGCACGATCGTGAATCGAAGCCAGTTCCGGAAATTCGGGATCAAGGTGGCGGAGCTGGTGGCGACGATGCAGAGAAAGGACACGGCGTGAGGGACTGGAGCGGCAAGCGTTACTGGCTGATCGGGGCGAGCGAGGGGCTCGGCGAGGCGCTGGCGCGGGTGATGAGTGCGGCGGGCGTGGAGCTCGTGCTTTCCGCGCGGAGCGCCGACAAGCTCGAGGCGCTGGCGGCGGAGCTGCCCGGCCGGGCCTCGGCCGTGCCGGTGGACGTGACCGACCGTGAAAACCTCGAGCGCGCGGCGTCGGAGATCGGCGAGATCGACGGTATGGTGTTCCTCGCCGGGGTCTACTGGCCCATGCCCGCGCAGGAGTGGCAGCCCGAGCAGGTCGAGGCGATGGCCGACGTGAACTTCACCGGCGCGGTGCGCGCGGTGGGTGCCGTGCTGCCGGAAATGGTGGCGCGGGACCGGGGCCACATCGTGCTCACCGGGAGCCTCTCGGGCTTCCGGGGGCTTCCGGGCGCGATCGGCTATGCCGCGTCCAAGTCGGGCGTCATGGCGCTCGCCGAGAGCATGCATTGCGACCTCAGGAAGACCGGCGTCGAGGTGCAGCTCGTCAACCCGGGTTTCGTGCGCACGCGCCTCACCGACAAGAACGCGTTCAGCATGCCCTTCATCATGGAGCCGGAGGCCGCGGCGCGGGAGATCTTCGAGCACATGGGCTCGGGCGGCTTCGCGCGGAACTTCCCGACGCTCTTCTCGCTGCTGTTCCGCGGCAGCCTCTTCCTGCCGGACTGGCTTTACTACCGCGTCTTCTCGTAGCATGACGGGCGGCGCGGCCGCGGCCGCCCAGCCCGGAGGAGAAGAGGATGCTGAGCATTTCGTCCCGCAAGGTGGCGCAGGTCGTCCTGATGGACCGCGAGCTCGACCGCGCCGAGGCCGAGCTGCGCGCCTTCATCGACAACCTGCCCGAGGACGAGAAATACGAGCTCGTGGCGGTGATGTGGATCGGCCGGGGCGCCTTCGACGCCGAGGAGCTCGAGGAAGCGGTCCGCACCGCCGAGGCGGAGGCGACGACGCCGGCGGCGGACTATCTCATCGGCACGCCGCATCTGTCCGATCACCTCGAGGCCGGCATGGAGGCGCTGGGCCTCTCGCTTGCCGGCGACGAGGACGATCTTCTCGGCCACAGCTAGGCGCGGCGCGCGCTCAGCGCAGGTGGTCCACCACCTCGAGGTGCTGGGCCAGCCGGTCCACCTCCTCCAGCCAGCGCGCGACGAGGCGCGGATCGGAGGGCGCGGCCGAGACGCCCGCGGGAATCTCGCGCGCCAGGACGGACTCCACCGCCTGCGCCACCGTCTGGCTGACGAGCCGGCCCATGGCGGTGCCCCGCGCGTCGCCCCAGGCATCCATCGTATAGGTCTTGTGCCAGACCGGCACGCCCTCCTTCTCGGCGAGAAGCGAGACGCAGAGCACGACCCTGTCGGGCTCGCCCTCGCCATAGGCGTTCTCGGCCCAGAGCCGTTCCGAGAGATCGCGGAGAATCTTTTCGCCCTCCTCGCCCTCGGGCAGGGTCTCGATGGTGCGGAAGATGTCGGCCCAGGCCTCCGACCAGCCTTCGAGGCGGAGCGTGCCGCGCACGAACTCCTTCACCTTCCAGCGCGGCTCGAAGCCGTATTCCTCCATGAAGGGCAGCGAATCGCGGTTCGGGTAGACCTCGAAGCTTTCGGGGCGCGGCAACGGCGCGCCGTAGCGGCGGATGGCGTCCCAGGGCCGGGCCACGCGAAGCTCGGTGAAGTCGCGGATCGAGCGCGAGGGCGAGCGGAGCGCCTTCAGCACCCCGAGGGGCGACCAGCTGAACTTGTAGCGGAAGGCGTTGGCCTCCTTCGGGATGCCGCCGCAATAGGACAGGAAGGACAGCGTGTTCTCCGGGTCGAAGGCCGGCGCGGCGCGGTAATCGGCCACGAGGTGATGCGCCATCAGGTGGTCGATGCCGGGATCGAGCCCGACCTCGTTCACGAGCGCGACGCCCGCCGC
>CAZPCU010000357.1:0-2831 GCA_964585075.1 uncultured Rhodobacterales bacterium | reverse complement strand
GGGATGGACGGCGGGGGGCTGATCGAGAAGACGCACCAGAAGGGCGACGCGGCGTCCGTCGCCGTCTATTCGCCCTGCGAGCGCTACCGCTACAGCCTGACGCGGGTCTGGGCGCCGGGCCTCGGGCGCGCGCATTTCGTCATGCTGAATCCCTCGACCGCCACCGAGGTGCAGAACGACCCGACGGTGGAACGCTGCGAGCGCCGCGCCCGCGCCCTCGGCTACGGCGCCTTCACGGTGACGAACATCTTCGCCTGGCGCGAGACCGACCCGACGGAGATGCGCCGCGTGCCCGACCCGGTGGGCCCGGCGAACGACGCCGCGATCCTCGACGCCTGCGACGGGGCGGAGATCGTCGTCGCCGCCTGGGGGGCGCATGGCGCGCATCTCGGCCGCGGCGCCGCCGTCGCGGCGCTTTTGCGCGGGGCGGGCGTCGCGATGCACCATCTCGGCCTGACCAAGGCCGGCCACCCGCGCCACCCCCTCTACGTGGCCTATGCCGCCACGCCGCTGCGCTGGGACAGTCCGGCCGGGGAGGCGCATCATGCCTGAAGAGCCCGGAGCGCCGCTCGACCGCGCCACCGCCGCGCGCCTCGCCCGCGCGCTCGAAGAGGTGGTGGCGCACCGGATCGTCCGCATCCACGACTCGATCTGGAAGGTCCTGTTCTTCCAGTTCGTCCGCGGTCTCGCCTTCGGCTTCGGGACGGTGATCGGCGCCTCGATCCTCGTCTCCTTCGTGGTCGTGGCGCTGGGCCACGTCGAGTTCATTCCGATCATCGGCGACTGGGCCACGCAGATCATCGAGGAGATCGAGGCCGGGACGGCCGCGCGGGAGGCCGCGCCGCCGCGCTGAGCGGGCCGGGGCGGGCGCGATTTCCCCTTCCCTTCCGGGCGGATTCGCCTTATACGCGCGCATCCGGCCGCGCCCCGGGCGCGCGCCCGGCGCATCTCCACGGGCCTTGCTGGACGACATCCCGGCTCGCGCCATCCGACGGAACACCAGAAAGGAGACCCCGATGTCGATCACTGTCGAGAAGAAGGCGCAGGTCATGAAGGACTTCGCCACCAAGGAGGGCGACACCGGTTCGCCCGAGGTCCAGGTGGCCATCCTGACCGCGCGCATCGAGGCGCTCACCGAGCACTTCAAGACGCACAAGAAGGACAACCACTCGCGCCGCGGCCTGCTCAAGCTGGTGGCCCAGCGGCGCAAGCTTCTGGACTACCTCAAGGGCAAGGACGAGGGGCGCTATCAGGACCTGATCAAGCGCCTCGGCATCCGCCGCTGAGAGGCTTTCCGGGGGGCGCGGGCGAAGGTCCGCGCCCCTCTCGCTTTCCGCGGGGCGGGCAGAGGCGCGCCCCCGGACGGCCAGACATCCGCCCGACTGCGCCGCCGGCCCCTGCGGCGCAGCAGGATCGACCAGCGGGGCCGGAGGGCAATGGGGCCCTCCGACGCGAAACGGCCAACGGGGATGGGCCCCGGCGGCCAGGATAGGATACGTGATGTTCGACGTAACGAAGAAATCGATGCAGTGGGGGGAAGAGACCCTCACGCTTGAGACGGGCAAGATGGCCCGTCAGGCCGACGGCTCGGTCATCGCCACGCTGGGCGAGACCTCCGTCATGGCGAACGTGACCTTCGCCAAGGAGGCGAAGCCGGGGCAGGACTTCTTCCCGCTCACCGTTCACTACCAGGAGAAATACTACGCCGCCGGCAAGGTGCCGGGCGGCTTCTTCAAGCGCGAGGCGCGTCCGACCGAAAAGGAGACGCTGACCGCGCGGCTCATCGACCGCCCCATCCGGCCGCTCTTCGCGCCGGGCTTCAAGAACGAGGTGCTGGTGATGTGCACCGTGCTCAGCCACGACCTCGTCAACGATCCCGACATCGTGGCGATGATCGCGGCCTCGGCGGCGCTCACCGTCTCGGGCGTGCCCTTCATGGGCCCGATCGCCGGCTGCCGCGTGGGCTACGTGGACGGCGAATACGTCCTCAACCCCGACGTCGAGGACATGCAGGACATCCGCCTCGACCCCGAGCAGCGCCTCGACCTCGTGGTCGCCGGAACCCGCGACGCGGTGATGATGGTGGAATCCGAGGCCTACGAGCTCACCGAGGACGAGATGCTGGGCGCGGTGACCTTCGCGCACGAGCAGATCAAGCCGGTGATCGACCTCATCGTCGAACTGGCCGAGACCGCGGCCAAGGAGCCGTTCGACTTCCAGCCGCCCGACTACTCGGACCTCGCCGTCCGCGTGAAGGATCTCGGCGAGGAGAAGATGCGCGCGGCCTTCGAGATCACCGACAAGCAGGAGCGCACCAAGGCGATCGCGGCCGCCCGCGAGGCGGTCAGGGCCGAGCTCACCGAGGAGGAGCTCGCCCAGGAGCAGCTGGGCGACGCCTTCAAGAAGCTCGAATCCTCGATCCTGCGCGGCGACATCATCGGGGGCGGCGCGCGCATCGACGGCCGCGACCGCGAGACGGTGCGCCCGATCGTGAGCGAGGTGGGCCTCCTGCCCCGCACCCACGGCTCGGCGCTCTTCACCCGGGGCGAGACGCAGGCGCTGGTCGTGACGACGCTGGGCACCGGCGACGACGAGCAGATCATCGACGCGCTGCACGGCAACTTCCGCGCCAGCTTCCTGTTGCACTACAACTTCCCGCCCTACTCGGTCGGCGAAGTGGGCCGGGTGGGCCCGCCGGGACGTCGCGAGATCGGCCACGGAAAGCTCGCCTGGCGCGCGCTGCAGGCGGTTCTGCCGGCGCCGACGGACTTCCCCTACACGATCCGCGTGGTCTCCGAGATCACCGAGTCGAACGGGTCGTCCTCCATGGC
>CAZPCU010000356.1:0-2838 GCA_964585075.1 uncultured Rhodobacterales bacterium | reverse complement strand
CTTCTATGCCGAAGGTGCGGCGCGGGACTGGCCGCGCATGATGCTGCACTCCGAAGAGCTCCGCATCCACCACCCGGACGGCGGGGCGGGCACGAGTTTCCGCGCGCGCGCGCCGTTCTGAGCGGCTCTCACGCGTCTGAGGGGGTGAGCGCCGGGAGCGGCTCGAGCCTGCGCACGAGCTCCTCGCGCAGATGCGCGTGCTGCGCCGGCAGGCGCAGGCTTTCCCCGAGCGTCTCGATGGGTTCGTCGCGGGTGAAGCCCGGCTCGTCGGTGGCCACCTCGAAGAGGATGCCGCCGGGCGTGCGGAAATAGATCGCGAAGAAGTAGTCGCGATCACGCACCTCGGTCACGCGGTGGCCCGCCTCTTCCAGCGCCGCGCGGATCGCCGCCTGCGTCCCGCGGTCCGCGGTCCGGAAGGCGACGTGATGCACCGAGCCCGCCCCCTGCCTCGCGGGCGGCATGTCGGGGCGGTGCTCGATCTCGACGACATGACCCGGCGTGCCCGGCCCGTCGGAATGGCGGGTGACGTCGTCTTCCGCGCCGGTCTCCTCGAAGCCCATGAAGCGGAGGAGTTGGAGCATCGGTTCCCGCTCCGCCACGCGGAGGGAGACCGAGTGCAGCCCGCGGATCGCCATGCCGGGCGGGATGCCGCCTTCCTCCCACGGCGCGCGGTCGTCCTCGGCTTCCACGAGGACGAGCCGCTCGCCATCGGGGCCGGAGAAGGCGAGGCGGGTCTCGCCGAAGCGGGTCTCCTCCTCGCTCTCGATCCCCTCGGCCCTGAGACGTTCGCGCCATGCCGCGGCGCTCCGGGGCGGGATCGAGAAGGCGACATGCCCCGCCTCGCCCGTGCCGGGCGTTCCGGCCGCGGCGTCCGGGAAGGGGAAATGGGTCATGACGGTGCCGGGCGTCCCCGCCCGGTCGCCGTAGTAGAGGTGGTAGACGCTCGGGTTGTCGAAATTGACCGTGGTCTTGATCCGCCGGAGGCGGAGCACGCGGGTGAAGAAATCGTCGTTGGCCCGCGCGCGGCTGGCCAGCGACGTCACGTGGTGCAGCCCGTCGATGTCGGTGAGCATGGCGCAGCCTCCTTTCGCAATGGCTTGCGACAAAGGTAGGGGCGCGCGCCCGGAAAGGAACCGGCGCGGGCGCGCCGGTTCTGTGCGCCGGTGCGGGAGTCAGGCCGCGCCGGGCGTCCAGCCGGAGACCGCCTTGACCTCCATGAAGTCCTCGATGCCCCAGACGCCGCCCTCGCGGCCGTTGCCCGACCGCTTCATCCCGCCGAAGGGAGAGCCCGCGGCGCGGGACTGGCCGTTCATCTCGACCATGCCCGACCGGAGCTGCCGGGCGAGGCGGTTGGCGCGCGCCGGGTCGCCCGTCTGCACGTAGTTGGTCAGGCCATACTCCGTGTCGTTGGCGAGCCGCACCGCTTCGGCCTCGTCCTCGAAGGCCATGATCGAGAGCACGGGGCCGAAGATCTCCTCGCGGCCGATCGTCATCTCGTGGGTCACGTCGGCGAAGACGGTGGGCCGGACGTAGAAGCCGCGGTTCATGCCTTCCGGGCGTCCGGTGCCGCCGGCCACGAGCCGCGCGCCCTCGTCGATGCCGGTCTGGATGAGGTCCTGGATCTTGTTGAACTGCGTCTCGTTGACCACCGGGCCGATATGCTTGCCCTCCTGCGAGGCCGGGCCAACGGCGACCTTCGCCGCGATCTCGGCGGCGGCCTCCACGGTGCGGTCGTAGATCGAGCGCTCCACGATCATCCGGGAGGGTGCGTTGCAGGACTGGCCGGAGTTGTTCATCATGTGCAAGACGCCGCGCTTGACCGCCTTTTCGTCCGCGTCGGCGAAGATGAGGTTGGCGCCTTTGCCGCCGAGCTCGAGGTGAACCTTCTTCAGCGTGTCCGCCGCGTTCTTCGAGATCGCGGTGCCCGCGCGGGTCGAGCCGGTGAAGCTCACGATGTCCACGTCCGGGTGAGCGGAAAGCTGAGAGCCCACGCCGGCCCCGTCGCCGTTCACGAGGTTGAAGACGCCCGGCGGGAAGCCGGCCTCGTGCACCATCTCGGTGAAGAGCAGCGCGTTCAGCGGGCTCTCCTCGGAGGGTTTCAGGACCATGGTGCAGCCGGCGACGACCGCGGCGCCGAACTTGAGCGTGATCTGGTTCATCGGCCAGTTCCAGGGCGTGATCATGGCCGCGACGCCGATCGGCTCATAGATGATGCGGTCGTTGGGCGCGTGCTCGCCCAGCGGGCGCTCGAACGCGAACGCCTTGCCCTCGCGCACGAAGTTCTTGAGGTGGCCGTATCCGGCGCCGGCCTGCTGGCTGCGTGCCATCTCGATCGGGGCGCCCATCTCGAGGCTGATCGCCTCTGCCATCTCGTCCCAGCGGCGCTTGTAGATCTCGAGGAGCTTCTCGAGAAGCGCGATGCGCTCGGCGGGCGGGGTCGCCATCCAGCCCGGGAAGGCCGCGCGGGCGGCGGCCACGGCGGCGTCGGTGTCGGCCTGCCCGCCGAGCGTGATCGCCGCGCAGGGTTCCTCGGTGGAGGGATCGATGACGTGGTGCGTGCGGCCGTCCTTCGGATCGACCCACTGGCCGTCGATGTAGAACTGGTGCTTCTCGATCATGGTGGTCGGTCCTCCTCGCTGCACAATCGACCGGGCGGTCGGGCTTGTGCGGCACTCTGTCACCGGCCCCCTGCCCGTGCAAGAGGGGTGAAAATCGGCGCGAGGTCACATAACTCGACAGCGGAATGTAACCCCACGCGAATCGAACAGCAAAGGAGCGACCATGGGACTTCGCATCAACGATACCGTTCCCGACTTCACCGCCGAGACGGATCAGGGC
>CAZPCU010000355.1:0-2850 GCA_964585075.1 uncultured Rhodobacterales bacterium | reverse complement strand
GGAGGACATTCCCGAGCGCTGCGTTCCCGAGGCCGACGGCCTGCGTCTGATCAGCATGGGCTTGAAGGTCATCTTCCACCCCCTTGCACATACTGGATAAACGCGCGCTGGTTCTCGGGGCTCATGGCCTCGAAGGCCGCCACGCAGACCGCCTTGCGGTAGCTCTCGTGCGCGGTCGCGGCCCAGCGGCGGGCCTCGGCCATGGAGCCGCACCAGCCCGTGTCCGGCACGAGCTTCCAGGCGGGCTCGGCGAGGGGCGGGCGGGTCGTGGGCTCGGTCATGCGGCGGCCTCCTTCTCGAGCTGGCCGAGAAGCGCGGCGAGGTCGTCGGGCGGAATGCCGACGCTCGGGCGCTGCAATGTGTGCCCGAGCGCCGCGCGCGCGTAGATGTAGGCGACGGCCTTCCAGCGCCGAGATCGCGCCGCAGCACGCCTCTGAACGATCCATTGACGGTCGTCTCGGCAGCGGATCACCCGCCACCGGCCGCGCGCCGCGAGGACGCGGTCGTAGTCGTCGGCTGTCTCCTGCCCGGTCATGCCCTCACTCCCCGATACCGTGCCGCGGCGCGGCTGAGCGCGGGCGCCTGGGCGGGCGCGCGGTGATCGTGGCCGAGACCGTCGAACAGCCAGCCCGCGGCCTCGCAGACGGCCACGCGCAGGTCGCGGGGCGCGGTGCCGATCGCCCATCCGGCCGCGTAAACGAAGCGCCAGCGGCTCCAGTATTCATCCTCGGTCGGGTCGCGGGTCAGGCGCAGGACGGGGCGCTCACCCTCCTCGAGCTCGAAGGCGTCGAAGCTCTCGCCCTCCACCGTCACGGCCACGCTCGCGCCCTCGAGGACCGGGCCGATCGGCAGGCCCATCTCGTCCGAGTCGCCGCCGGGCCAGCGGGGCGCCGTCACGACGATCGTCTGCGGCACCACCGCGAGCGAGCCCAGCCGCTCGAGCTCGAGCTCGGCCGCGCGGAGCAGCGCGTCGAGCTTCGGGTCGTCGTCGGGAAAGTCGAGGCGGAGATGCGCCCGCGCCTCGGTCAGCGAGGTCGCGGTGCCCGTGGCGCGGGCGGTGCGTTCAATCCGGAGAAGCGGCATCAGTTCGGCCTCAGCCTGGCCAGGAGCTCGCGGAGGATCGCGGCATCAGTTTCGGCCGCGATGCGCTCCACGCGTGCGCGATCCTCGGCCGTGTCGATCTCTTCAAAATGCTCGCGGAGCGCCTGCTCAGCGAGCAATACCAATTCCTCCGCCCCGGCGGCGGCGGCGGCGGCGCGCTCGCGGCGGTATTCGCCGATGTTCATGTCGTGGATCCCCAGCTCCCGGCTGCGGATGCAGAGATAATAGAGATCGTCGGGTTCGTTGGCGTGGGCGGGGCTCATGCGACGGCCTCCGCCTTTTGGGCTTCCCACGCTTCGATCTCGGAGAGCTTCCACCGGGTGCAGCCGGGCGAGAGCCGGATGGGCGCCGGCATGTCGGGGCGCTCGCGCGTCCACCTCCAGATCGTGTTGCGCGCCACGCAGTAGCGCGCGGCGAGGTCAGTATCCTTCAGGAATGTCTCGGGCATTGCTGGCTCCCATTGTTACGGGGACAGACAAGCCCAAGCGGCGGTGCGTTGTGAAAGGCAGTAAAATCCGCCGGGTTTTATTCTCGCAGTGCCGCGCGTTGTCGATAGAGCTTCTCGAAGTAGCGGGCGCGGCTTTCCTCTTCGGCGCGGCCTTCGCCCGCGGCCGCATCACGGGCGGCTTGCGGGATCGACGCGCCCCCTGCCACCGCAAGGCGCATCGCGTCGAGCTGCTGGGCAACGTTGCGCCAGGGCGGCGTGGCAGGCGGCCGGCCTCGCGGCTTTTGCGCCGGCTCCAGGCAGCTCAGGATGTGCCAGCACTCGCGCGGGCTCTTGCCGGCGAGGTCCGCCTGTTCGTAAAGGCGCTCGAACCTCGCCCTCTGGTCCGGGTCCGGGCTTCTCAGGCCACGCAGGAAATTGTTGAGCGGCTCGAGCTCGCCCGCCTCGAGGCGCGCGGCGATCTCCGCGAACACGCGAGGCTCCGGGTCGAGCCGCGCCGCCAGCCGCGCGCGCTCGGCCTCGTAGATGCCTGCAATCTTGAGCCGGTCGATCTCGCGTAGAGCGGCCTTGTCGGCCTCGAGGAAGCGCGCTTCCCATTCATCCCGCGGCGCGCGGCCGTCCCAGACAATCGCCTCGAGGGCGATCTCGTCACAGGCCGCGATCCGATATTCGCTCATCGTCAGTCGATCATTGTAGCGCGGCTCATCGCTCATCGCGCGGCCTCCATGTTAATCACCTTGGCGCCCGCCTCACCCTTGAGGAACCGGCACCACGCGGCCATCATCTGGCGCCGCTTCTCGATCATGTCGGAGCGGCGGTAGGCCCGTTCGACAGTGCTCCCGACAGTGTGCGCCAGCGCGATCTCGGCCATCTCGCGCTCGTAGTCCGTCCGCTCCGCCGCCCAGTCGCGGAACGTGCTGCGCAGCCCGTGAGGCACGGCCGGGCGCCCCGAGCGCGGGTCGAGATAGCCGCCCTCGCGCGCCTCGTGAATCCGCCTCATGGCGGCGCTGAGCGCCATGTCGGAGAGCATCCCGCCCCGCGCCGCCGGGAAGACGTGGGAGCTCCCCTGCATCCTGGGCAGCGCCTTCAGGAGCGCCACCGCCTCGGCCGTGAGCGGGACGCGGTGCTCTTTCCTCGCCTTCATGCGCTCGGCCGGGATGATCCAGAGCCCGGCCTCGAGGTCGAGCTCCTGCCACACCGCGCCGCGCACTTCGCCGGAGCGCGCCACCGTTAGCGCCGCGAACTCGAGCGCGCGGGTCGCCATGCCCTCCCGGCCGCGCAGATCGGCGAACGCATCGCCCCTG
>CAZPCU010000354.1:0-2858 GCA_964585075.1 uncultured Rhodobacterales bacterium | reverse complement strand
CTCTACCTGCCCAACGGCAACCCCGCGCCGGGGCCGAAATACGACTACAAGCTCGACTGGATGGCGCGGATGCGGAACCGCGCGGCGGAGCTCATGGCGCTGGAGGAGCCTGTGATCCTCGGCGGAGACTACAACGTCATCCCGCAGGACGAGGACGCGGCCAATCCCGAGGCCTGGCGCGAGGATGCGCTGGCCCTGCCGGAAAGCCGGGCCGCCTTCCGCCGGATCGTGCATCTGGGCTACACGGAGGCGTTTCGCGCGCGGGTGCAGGGCCCGGGCCACTACAGTTTCTGGGACTACCAGGGCAACGCCTGGGCACGGAACAACGGCATCCGCATCGATCACCTGCTGCTCTCGCCAGAAGCGGCCGACCGCATGACGGGGGTGGGCATAGAAGCCGCGCTCCGCGGGCGGGAGAAGCCGTCGGATCACGTTCCGGTCTGGGTGGATCTCGCCGCCTGAGCCCGATGCCGGGCGGAGTCATCGTTCCGCCGTCACGTCGTGTCCGTAGAGCCAGTCGAAGCCGCCCAGCATCGCGCCCGGGGCGAGCCGGCCGCCGGCGCGCAGCGCCGCGTGCGCAAACCAGCGCAGCGGGCCCGGGCGCAGGTGATAGCGCCAGGCGTTCCGCGACGCCGCCGCCACGACACGCGCCGCGCGGCCGCGGCGGCGCGCCTCGAACTCCGCGAGCCCGGAAGCGAGGTCGCCCGCGCGGGCGAGCGCGTCGGCCAGCACCCAGGCATCCTCGAGCGCGAGATTCGCGCCCTGCGCCAGGAAGGGAAGCGTCGGGTGCGCGGCGTCGCCCAGGATCGCGACGGACCGCCCGTGCCAGCGCGCGGCCACCGGGTGGCGGAAGAGGCCCCAGACATGGACCCGCCCGAGCGCGCCCAGGATCGCGGGCACGTCGCCGCCGAATCCCGCGAAGGCGGCGCGCAGACGGGCCGGGTCGTCCTCGTGGTGCCAGCCCTCCTCGGCCCAGTCGGTGCGTTCCTCCACCGCGACCAGGTTGAGCGTCCGGCCGTCGCGGAGCGGGTAGCTCACCATGTGCCGTCCCGGCCCCATGTGCACGCGCACCTCCGCCGGCTGCCCCGTGACGTTGGGCAGAAGCGCGCGCCAGGCGACCTGGCCGGCGAACCGCGCGGGCGGCGCCGCGCCCAGGGCGTGCCGCGTGCGGGAGTGGAGCCCGTCCGCCCCGATCACGAGATCGGCGGAATGCGCCGCGCCGTTCTCGAGGACGATGCGCGCGCCCGGCCCGTCCTCCACCGCCGCGACCCGCTGCAGCAGCCGGATCCGCACCCCCGCCGCGCGCGCCGCGCCCGCCAGCAGCTCCACGAGGTCCGCGCGGTGCACGAAGTGGTAGCCGCGATCGGGGCCGAGCCGCGCGAGGTCGAGGCGCAGCACCTCGCCCCCGTCCTCGCCGCGCCGGAGGCTCACCGCCCCGGCGCGCGGCGCGCGGCGCGCCAGCGCATCGTCAAGGCCCAGCGCGCGCAGGACGCAGAGCCCGTTGGGGCTGATCTGGATCCCCGCCCCAACCTCGGCGATCTCGGGCGCCTGTTCGAGAACGGTGACGGCGGCGCCCCGCGCCCTGAGCGCAAGCGCGGTGGCGAGCCCGGCGATGCCGCCGCCCACCACGGCGATCTCCAGCGCGTCGAGCTGCATCTCCCTCCCCCGAAAAGGAAAACGCCGGAGCGGTGCCCGGCGTCCTCTATCCTGTCGATCCGTCCGTCGCGCCCGCCTCAGTCGTCGCGGTGCACCTTCTCGCGGCGCTCGTGACGCTCCTGCGCCTCGAGGCTGAGCGTCGTCGTCGGACGCGCCACGAGGCGCTTCAGCGAGATCGGCTCGCCCGTCTCCTGGCAGTAGCCGAACTCGCCCTCCTCGATCCGGCGCAGCGCCGCGTCGATCTTGGCGACGAGCTTGCGCTGGCGGTCGCGGATGCGCAGCTCCAGCGCGCGGTCCGTCTCCTCGCTCGCGCGGTCGGCGACGTCGGGAATGTTGCGGGTGGCGTCCTGAAGGCCGGCGATGGTGTTCTTGCTCTCGCTCAGGAGCTCGTGCTTCTGCCTGAGGAGCTCCCGCCGGAACCATTCGAGCTGGCGCTCGTTCATGAACGGCTCGTCCTCGGCGGGCTTGTAATCCTCGGGAAGGAAGATCTCGGCCTTCATCTTCTGCGCTCCCTTTTCCTGACCAATATCAGCCATGGAATACTTGTCTGACATGTGGCACCCCTCGGGGGGCACTTACCCGAAGGCATTGGCATTGTCACTACACAAACAGGGGCGCGCCGGGCATAAATCCGGCCACGGCGCGCTGGTGCAGATACGCGCGGCAAGAGGTTGGAGTAGAGGATGAAATTCACCGGAACCGGGGAGTACGTGGCGACCGAGGACCTGACGGTCGCGGTGAACGCGGCGGTGGCCCTGGAGCGCCCGCTTCTCGTCAAGGGCGAGCCCGGCACGGGCAAGACCGAACTCGCGCGGCAGGTGGCCGGCGCGCTCGGGCTGCCGCTCATCGAATGGTCGGTGAAATCCACCACCCGCGCCCAGCAGGGGCTTTACGAATACGACGCCGTGAGCCGCCTGCGCGACAGCCAGCTCGGCGACGCGCGCGTGCACGACATCTCGAACTACATCCGCAAGGGCAAGCTCTGGGAGGCGTTCGAGGCCGACGGCAAGGTCGTGCTGCTCATCGACGAGATCGACAAGGCCGACATCGAGTTCCCCAACGACCTGCTGCAGGAGCTCGACCGGATGGAATTCCACGTCTACGAGACGGGGCAGACCATCCGCGCGCACCACCGGCCCGTGGTCGTCATCACCTCCAACAACGAGAAGGAGCTGCCCGACGCCTTCCTGCGCCGCTGCTTC
>CAZPCU010000353.1:0-2858 GCA_964585075.1 uncultured Rhodobacterales bacterium | reverse complement strand
GACCTTGCCGGAGCCCGGCTTGATCCAGACGCGCGCCACGGCGTCCTTGCGCTTGCCGGTCGCGTAGGAGCGGCCGAGCTCGTCGCGCACGGGTTCCCGCGCGGGCGCCGCGGCCTCGGCCGCGACGGTCTCGCCGCCGGCCACGGATTCGAGGTCTTCGAGCGATTTGATTTCGTCCGCCATCACTTCGCCACCCGCGTGTTCTTGGAATTCATCGATTTCACGTCCAGCACCTCGGGTTGCTGCGCCTCGTGCGGATGCTCGGGCCCCGCGTAGACGCGCAGGTTCGTCATCTGCTTGCGCGCGAGGCGGTTGCCGGGGAGCATGCGCTTCACGGCGAGCGTGACCACGCGCTCGGGGTGATCGCCCTCGAGGATCTGCGCCTTCGTGCGCTCCTTGATCCCGCCCGGGTAGCCGGTGTGCCAGTAATGCTTCTCGGCGCGCTTCTTGCCGGTGAGCTGCACCTTGTCGGCGTTGATCACGATCACGTTGTCGCCGCAGTCCATGTGCGGGGTGAAGGACGGCTTGTGCTTGCCGCGCAGCCGCGTGGCGACGATCGAGGCGAGACGGCCGAGCACGACGCCTTCGGCGTCGATCACGATCCACTTCTTCTCGATCTCCGCCGGAGTGGCAGAGTAGGTCTTCATTCGGGTCGTCCTCAGGCTCTGGAACTGCTTCGCGGCACACCCTGGGGCCGCCGCGATGGATGGCGCGGTTATACGCCGCCCGAAACCACAGTCAAGGCCCGCAAGCCGCAATAAATCATTGCAAATCAGTGGCTTGCAAAATAGGTATCAAAATACCCCATTCTCCGGCTCATTCGGGCCGGCAGATCTCGCCCCGCGCGATCGCCCGCCCCGTGCGCAGCAGAAGCCCCACCACCACCGCCGCCAGAAGGGCCAGCACCGCCGCACCGATCCAGCCATGTGCCGGCGAGCCCGCGAGCGCGGCGTAACGGAAGGACGCGATGGCGAGCGCCGCGATGGGGAAGGAGAGCGCCCAGAAGGAGAGCGCGAAGGGCAGCCGCGCGAGGCGGGGCACCTGCACCGCGACGAGCGCGCCGAAGACGTAGGCCGCGTTGATCAGGATGCGGGCGAAGGCGTCGAGCCCGCCGGCAAGCTGCACGTAGGCCACGAAGGCCACGGCGGGCGGCGCGATCAGGATCACCAGCGTCGGGAAAAGGCGCGCGGGCACCGGGTCGTGGAAGACGAGGCGGTTCATCACCAGCGTGAGCAGCACCACCCAGAAGACGAGGCCGGCCGAGAAGAAGGGCCAGGAAAGCTCCACATGGCCCAGGGGCACGCCCGCCACCGGCACGATGACGTTGCCCACGGCGGGGATGAACCAGGCCGGCGTCAGGTGCCCGACCTCGAAGGAGCGATGGCCGATCCAGCCGGAGACCACGGCGAGCGTCAGCACCGCCTGCCCCGCCGCGCCCAGCCACCAGACGGCCTGCGCCGGGCCCGGATAGAGCGGCAGGAGCGCCGTGGCCATGAGCAGGAGCGAGATCGAGACGGCGGGAAAGAAGGCGAGCTTCACCGGGTGGCGCCACTCGCCGGCCACCGCCGCGGGGTGGCGCAGAAGCTTCAGCCCGTAGATGCCCGCGATGGCGAGGAAAACGCCGATTCCGAGCCACATCGCCGCTTCGGCTGCACGCCCGAGCGCTGGCCAGAGCCCCGCGCCTGCATGGCAGGCGAGGCTCAGCCCCATCAGCCCCATGACCACGGCGAAGAAGGTCACGGGGAAATGCGCCAGCCGGTTCTCGGCGCCCGGTTCGGCCGTCATGCTCTCGCTCATGGGTGATCGCTCCTTTCGTCCCGCCCGGATGCCGCGCCGCGCGCCCCGCGTCCTTGAGCGAGGTCAACCCGCGCTCAGCGCGGCGGGATGGAATAGGTCATGCTGGCCCGCGCCGCAGGCTCGGCCTCGCCCTCGGAATAGAGGAGAACGTCGCCCACCGCGAGCGCGCGCCCGACCTTCAGCAGCCGGCAGCGCGCGATCATGTCGCGCCCGGCCGCGGGCTTGCGCATGAAATCCATCGAGCAGCCCGTGGTGACGGCGAGCGCCTCGGGGCCGATCACGGCCAGCAGCGCGAGATAGACCGACACGTCCGCCAGCGCGAACATGGTGGGCCCCGAGACCGTCCCGCCCGGCCGCAGATGGCGTTCCGCCACCGCGAGGCGGACGTCGATCTCGCGTTCGGCCACCCGCTCGATCACGAAGTCTTCCGCCACCTGCGGGAACTCGCGGCCCAGAAACGCCGTGAGCGCGGCCGCGTCCATCCTGAGCGTCATGCTTTCCTCCAGCCCGTTTGGCGCTTAGAGTTCGCGCGAACAGGCGAGGAGGACAAGATGGCACTTCTGGACCGCAGCGACCGCGACGCCGTCGCGCATCTGACCATGAACGCGCCCGAGCGGCTGAACGCGCTCTCGGACGCGATGCTGGCCGCGCTCCAGGCCGAGTTCGACGCGCTGAAGGAGGATCGGGGCGTGCGCGCCGTGGTGCTTTCGGGCGCGGGCAAGGCCTTCTGCGCGGGCCACGACCTGAAGGAGATGCAGGCGGGCCGGCAGGCCGAGGACGGTGGCGCGGCCTATTTCGGCGACCTCTTCGAGCGTTGCTCGCGCATGATGCAGACGATTCGCGAGATGCCCCAGCCCGTCATCGCGCAGGTGCACGGCATCGCCACGGCGGCGGGCTGCCAGCTCGTGGCCTCCTGCGACATGGCCGTGGCCGCCGAGGGCACGCGTTTCGGCGTGAACGGCGTGAACATCGGGCTCTTCTGCTCGACGCCGATGGTGGCGCTCACGCGGAACGTGCCGATGAAGCACGCCTTCGAGATGCTCGTGACCGGCGAGTTCGTG
>CAZPCU010000352.1:0-2861 GCA_964585075.1 uncultured Rhodobacterales bacterium | reverse complement strand
CGGCTGCCGAAGATCCTGAAATACATCCCCGGCAAGGCGCAGGACCTGCGCGCCTGGTTCCTGGTGATGCAGTACTGGCTGGGCGGCTCGGACGACAACATCGAGGCGATGCTGCGCTTCCTGATCTCGCGCTACTGCCGGCACGAGGCCTGGCGCGGCGGCGAGGCGCCGGCGCCGGTGGAATACCCGGAGGTGGGGCTCTACCACCCGGACCTGGCCGAACGGATCACCGAGGATCCCTCCGCGCTGCCGGCGCCCGAGGGCGCCAGCGGCACCGTCGGCCTCCTGATGATGCGCAGCTACGTGCTTTCGGGCGACACGGCGCATTACGACGCGGTGATCCGGGCGCTCGAGGCCAAGGGGCTGCGCGTGCTGCCGGCCTTCGCGGGCGGGCTCGACGGGCGGCCGGCCATCGCGCGCTTCTTCCGCGACGAAGCCGGCGCGCGGATCGACGCGCTGCTCTCTCTTACCGGCTTCAGCCTGGTGGGCGGGCCGGCCTACAACGACAGCGAGGCGGCCGTCGAGGTGCTCAAGGGCCTCGACGTGCCCTATCTCGCCGCGCATCCGCTGGAGTTCCAGACGCTGGCGCAATGGGCCGCCTCGGCCCAGGGGCTGGGGCCGATCGAGACCACCATGCTGATCGCGCTCCCGGAGCTCGACGGCGCCACGAACCCTTGCGTCTTCGCCGGCCGGCACGGGACGGAGCCCTGCACCGGCTGCCGCTACGCCTGCCGGGTCGAGCAGGAGAGCCGCGACATGGCGCCCTGCCACGAGCGGATCGACAGCCTCGCCGAGCGGGTGGAGCGCCAGATCCGCCTGCGCCGCAAGGCCAACGCCGAGAAGAAGGTCGGCATCGTGCTCTTCGGCTTCCCGCCGAACGCGGGGGCGGTCGGCACGGCGGCCTATCTCGGCGTCTGGGAAAGCCTTTTCAACACGCTCCACCGCATGGCGGAGGCGGGCTACGATCTCGAGCCGCCCGAGAGCGTGGAGAGCCTCCGCGCCGCGGTGCTCGAGGGGAACGCGCGGCAATACGGGCAGGAGGCGAACGTTGCCGCCTATGTCGGCGCCGACGAGATCGTCCGCAACACCCCGCCGCTGAAGGCGATCGAGGCGTGCTGGGGCCCGGCGCCCGGGAAGGTCCAGTCGGACGGGGGGGGCGTCTTCGTCCTCGGCGCCGAGTTCGGCAAGGTCTTCGTCGGCGTGCAGCCGGCCTTCGGCTACGAGGGCGACCCGATGCGGCTCCTGTTCGAGAAGGGCTTCGCGCCGACGCATGCCTTCGTGACCTTCTATCTCTGGCTGCGCAACACCTACCAGGCGGACGCGGTCCTGCATTTCGGGATGCACGGCGCGCTCGAGTTCATGCCGGGCAAGCAGGCCGGCATGGGCGCGATGGACTGGCCCGACCGGCTGATCGGCGAGATGCCGAACATCTATCTCTACGCCTCGAACAACCCCAGCGAGGCGAGCCTCGCCAAGCGGCGCTCGGGCGCGGTGACGATCACGCATCTGACGCCGCCGCTTGCCGCCTCGGGACTCTACAAGGGACTGTCGGAGCTCAAGGATTCGCTGACGCGCTGGCGCGAGATGGCCGAGGGCGACCCGGCGCGCGCCGAGCTCGAGGCGCTGATCGCCGAGCAGGCGGACGCGATGGACATGACCGGCACGCCGCCCGGGACGCTCTGGCTGAAGCTGCTGGAGACCGAGGACGCGCTCATTCCCGAGGGGCTTCATGTGCTCGGCCGGCCGATGAGCGAGGCGCAGAAGGCCGATTACCTGGCGCTTCTGGACGACGCCGACGAGGAGACGAAGGCGCGGGTGGCGGAGCTGCTCTCGGGCGACCACGAGATCCCGGCGATCCTGCACGCGCTCGAGGGCCGCTACACGCCGCCGGTGCCCGGGGGCGACCTGATCCGTTCGGCGGAGGTGCTGCCCACGGGGCGCAACATCCACGCCTTCGATCCCTTCCGGATGCCCACCGAGTTCGCCTGCCGCGAGGGCGCCCGGCAGGCCGAGCTGCTGCTGGCCACGCATGCGGAGATTCCGAAGAGCATCGCCGTGGTGCTCTGGGGGTCCGACAACATCAAGTCGGATGGCGGGCCCATCGCGCAGGCGCTGGCGCTGATCGGGGCGCGGCCGCGCTTCGACAGCTTCGGCCGGCTCGCGGGGGCGGACCTGATCCCGCTCGAAGAGCTCGGGCGGCCGCGTATAGACGTCATCATGACGCTGTCAGGCATCTTCCGCGACCTGCTGCCGCTCCAGACGCGGATGCTGGCCGAGGCCGCGTGGAAGGCGGCGACGGCCGACGAGCCGCTGGAGCAGAACTTCGTGCGCGCCCATGCGCTGGCCCATGCCGAGCGGATGGGCTGCGACATGGAGACGGCCGCCCTGCGCGTCTTCTCGAACGCCGAGGGTGCCTACGGCTCGAACGTCAACCAGCTCGTGGACAGTTCGGCCTTCGGCGACGAGGACGAGCTCGCCGACGCCTACCAGGCCCGCAAGAGCTTCGCCTACGGGCGCGACGGGAAGGCCGCGCCGCAGGGCGCGCTTCTGGGCGAGGCGCTCAAGGACGTGGAACTCGCCTACCAGAACCTCGAGTCGGTGGAGCTCGGCGTCACGACGGTGGACCACTACTTCGACACGCTGGGCGGGATCTCCCGCGCGGTGAAGCGCGCGCGCGGCGGACAGGAAGCGGCCGTCTACATCTCCGACACCACGCGGGGCAGCGGCAAGGTGCGCACGCTGGCCGAGCAGGTCTCGCTGGAGACGCGGTCGCGTTCGCTCAACCCGAAATTCTACGAGGCGCTTCTGAGCCACGGCTCGGAGGGCGTGCGCCAGATCGAGGCGCAGGTGACGAACACGCT
>CAZPCU010000351.1:0-2861 GCA_964585075.1 uncultured Rhodobacterales bacterium | reverse complement strand
TGGGGCGGCTTCTGGTTCTGGGACCCGGTCGAGAACGCCTCCTTCATGCCGTGGCTGCTCGCCGTGGCGCTGCTGCACTCCGCGATCGTCGTGGAGAAGCGCGAGGCGCTCAAGAGCTGGACGATTCTCCTGGCCATCCTCGCCTTCGGCTTCTCGCTCATCGGCACCTTCATCGTGCGTTCCGGGCTCCTGACCTCGGTGCACGCCTTCGCCAACGATCCCGAGCGGGGCGTGTTCATCCTGCTCATCCTCGCCGTCTTCATGGGTGGCGCGCTCACCCTCTTCGCGGCGCGGGCGAGCGTCATGGAGGCGCGGGGCGTCTTCGGAATGGTCAGCCGCGAAAGCGCGCTGGTGGCCAACAACGTGCTTCTGGCCGTCTCCTGCTTCGTGGTGTTCGTGGGAACCCTCTGGCCCATGGTCGCCGAGATGTTCTTCGACCGGAAGCTCTCGGTCGGGCCGCCCTTCTTCAACATGGCCTTCACGCCCTTCATGGTGGTGCTGGGCGCGATCCTGCCCATCGGCGCCGTCATGCCCTGGAAGCGCGCGCGGATCGGTCGGGCGCTCCGGACGCTTCGGCCCGCGCTGGTCCTCGCCCTCGCGGTGGGCGGGCTCGCCTGGGCGATGCAGACGGGCAACTCGCTTCTCGGCCCTGTGGGCCTCTTCCTCGGCGCCTGGCTCGTCTCCGGCGCGGCGGTCGATCTCTGGCAGCGCGCGGGTGAGCGTGCGGAGCGGCTGCGCCGGCTCCCGCGCGCCGACTGGGGCCGCGCCGTGGCCCATGCCGGGCTCGGCATCACCATGATCGGCGTCGCAGGTCTCATGGCCTGGGAGAAGGAGGATATCCGCGTCGTCCAGGAGGGCGAGAGCTGGACGGTCAGCGGCTTCGAGCTCACCCTCGAGGAAGTGCGCGAACTGCCCTACGAACCCGCGGCGGGGCGCAACTACTACTCCACCATGGCGATCGTGGACCTCGCCACGACGGACGGCCGACAGATCGCCACGCTGACGCCCGAGAAGCGCAACTACCCGGTGGCGCGGATGCCGACGACCGAGGCCGCGATCGACTACCGCTTCCTGCGCGACGTCTACGTCGTCATCGGCGACCCGCAGGACAATGGCGGCTGGGCGGTGCGTACCTATCTCAAGCCGCTCGCCAACTGGATCTGGGCGGGCTCGACGCTCATGGCGCTCGGCGGCGCGCTCAGCCTGTCGGACCGGCGCTACCGCGTCGCCGCGGGCGCGCGGCGCCAGCGCGCGATGGCGGAGCCCGGCGGGGTGCCCGCGGAATGAGACGTCTGGCCCTCGTCCTCGCGCTTGTGCTCGCGACCCCGCTCGCCGCGCTACAGCCTGACGAGCTGCTCGACGATCCCGCGCTCGAGGAGCGCGCGCGGGAGATCTCGGAGGGGCTGCGCTGCCTCGTCTGCCGGAACGAGAGCATCGACGAATCGAACGCCCCGCTCGCCCGCGACATGCGGCTCCTGGTGCGCGAACGCCTGCTGGCCGGCGACAGCGACGAGGAGGTGGTGGCGTTCGTGGTGGACCGCTTCGGCGAATACATACTGCTGCGCCCCACCGCCACCGGCGCGAACTGGATCCTCTGGGGCGCGGCGCCCGGGATGCTGCTGATCGGGGCGCTGATCGCCGGGCTCTATCTGCGTGGCCGGTCGCGCGCCCCGGCGCCCGCCGACGAGGGGCTGAGCGCGGAGGAACGCGCGCGCCTCGACGCCCTCCTGAAGGAGTGAGCCGCCCGCGCCTTTTCGCTTTCCTCCGCCGCGCGGTCCGGTAGAACGCGTCCCGGACGAACCGGAGGAGGGCACATGGACTACCAGACCATCACGCTCGGGATCGCGGACGACATCGCGGTGATCACGCTGAACCGCCCCGAGAAGATGAACGCGCTCAACACGCAGATGCGCGCCGAGATCGCCCATGCCGTGAAGGCCGGCGGCCAGGCGGCCCGCGTCGTGGTGCTCACCGGCGCGGGTAGCGCCTTCTGCTCGGGGCAGGATCTCGGCGACCGCGCCAATGCCGACGAGATGGACCTCGAGCGCGTGCTCCGGGACGAGTACATCCCGATGCTGCGCGCGATCTACGACTGCCCGGTGCCCGTCGTCTCGGCGGTGAACGGCCCCGCCGCCGGGGCGGGCGCCAACCTCGCGCTTTCGGCCGACGTGGTGATCGCGTCCGAGAGCGCCTATTTCCTGCAGGCGTTCACCCGGATCGGCCTCATCCCCGACGCGGGCGGCACCTGGCTCCTTCCGCGCCAGATGGGCCTCGCCAAGGCCATGGGCGCCGCGCTCTTCGCCGAGCGCATCGACGCGCGCCAGGCCGACGCCTGGGGCATGATCTGGGAGGCGGTGGCCGACGACGAATTCGAGGCGCGCTGGCGCGCGCGCGCCGGTCATCTCGCCAAGGGCCCGACGCAGGCGTTCAACGCGGTGCGCCAGGCCATCCGCGGCGCCTTCGAGGCCACGCTCGACGACCAGCTCCTGCTCGAGGCGCGGCTCCAGGGCGAGTGCGGCAAGACTCGGGACTTCAGGGAAGGCGTGCTCGCCTTCCTCGAGAAGCGCCCGGCGCATTACGAGGGACGCTGAGACGGGCCGGCGGCCGCGCCCGCACGCCCGTTCTTCGCGGGAAGAATTTCCCGGGGGCCGCGCCGTCGGGCGGCGGGGGCGGAGCCCGAGAAGGCGCGCGCCCCGGCGAGGCGCGCGCATCCGCTCAGCGGTTCTCGATATCCACGTAGTCGCGCTTCGTGGCGCCGAGATAGAGCTGGCGGGGTCGGCCGATCTTCATCTGCGGATCGGCGATCATCTCCTTCCACTGGCTGATCCAGCCCACGGTGCGGGAGACGGCGAAGATCGGCG
>CAZPCU010000350.1:0-2867 GCA_964585075.1 uncultured Rhodobacterales bacterium | reverse complement strand
CCCGGCCGCGCGGCAAGGCGAGCCTGTCCAACCATCTCCGCCGCGCGCTGGGGCTGGATCCCGTGCGCCAGGCGCTGCTCATGGAGTTCGCGCGGCCGCTGCCGTCCGCGCCCGGGGCGCTTGCGGCTCTCGTGAAGGCGCTCCCGGTGGCCCATGCCGGCCTCGCACCCCTGGACGAGGCGATCTCGACCGCGGGCGGCGTGCGCTGGGAGGGGCTCGACGCCGGCCTCGGCCTGCGCGCGCTCCCCGGGGTCTGGTGCGCGGGCGAGATGCTCGACTGGGAGGCGCCGACGGGCGGCTATCTCCTCACCGCCTGCCTGGCCACCGGCCGCTGGGCCGGCCGCGCGGCGGCGGCCACGGCGGGCATCATGCCCTAGCGCGCCCCCAGCCGGGCGAGGCGGATCAGAAGCCGCTCCACCTGCGCCATGGCCGGCGCCGTCTGCCCCGCGGAGCGGAGTGCGAGATCGGCGTCGGTGATCATGCCGAGCCCGTCGGCGAGCCGCGCCGCGCCCCAGTGCCGGGCCTGGCGCACCATGCGGTCGCGCCGCGGGCCGAAGACCGGCGGGCGGAGCCGTGCCGCCCCCTCGGCCGGGCCGCCCGGCGCTGAGGCCATGGCATAAAGCGCCCGGAAGTGGCGCGCCGCCGCGATCACGAGGCCCACGGGCGTGGCGCCCTGCGCGGCGAGGCGGCGCATGATCGGCCCGATTTCGCCGTCGCGCCCTTCCGCCGCCGCGTGCACCGCGTCGTCCATGTCGGCCTCGGTGGAGGCCGGCGCGCAGGCGGCCACGTCCTCCGGGCTGAGCGGCGCGTCGTCGGATAGCTTGTAGAGGACGAGCTTCTCGAGCGTCTGGCGGAAGTCGCCGGGCTCCAGCTGGCGGGCGAGCGCGGCAAGCGCCTCGCCGGCGTCGCGCGGGATGTCGGCGAGCCCCGCGCGGGCCAGTTCCGCCTCGATCTCGGCGCGCCCCATGGGTTCGTCGTAGACGCCCACGGAATAGGCGGCCTGATGTGCCTCGAAGAGCTTGCGGAGCTTCGAGCGCGCGGTGAGCGAGCCGGCGGTGACGACGATCTGCGCGTCGCCCGGCCGCCACTCCGACAGCGCGGCGGCAATCGTGTCGGCGAGCCCGTCGCCCGCGTCCTCCACGAAGGCGACGCGGGGGCCCGGAAAGAAGCCCTGCGCCTTGACTGCGTCGAGAAGAAGCGCCGGATCGCGGCGGAGATCGGCGGCGGCGATTCGCGCGAGGCGCATTTCGGCCTCGCCCTCCGGGCCCAGGAGCGCCGCGATCACCTCCTGCCGCCGGAGCGCGATGCGCATGGTGTCGGGGCCGTGGATGATAAGCCCCGGGGCGTCCGGGTCGGGCCGGGCGAAGTAGCGGGGGGCGTCGCGCGGCGAGAGTTTCATCGCCGGCTCAAGGCAGGTCCGCCGCGGCGAGGAGGAGCCGGTCCGCGATCCCGTCGGCCAGCAGCACCATCAATCGCGTCTCGGCGTCCCGGCGCGCAGCGTCCGTGGCCACGGTGCTGCCGGTGGTGGAATAGCCCGTGAACCCGTCCACCCGCCCGCTGGCGAGCTCGGCCCCCGTGGCGGCGTCGGAAAGGGTGTAGTCGGCCCGTCCCACCAGCTGGAACCGCGTGGTGCGCCCGTCGCGCGTGGTGCCGAACCCCTCCGCCCGGACGGAAGGATCGACGGCGAGCGCGTAGCGCCCGGAGGCGGCCGCCCCGAGGCGCTCTTCCAGCCGCGCGCGCAGCTCGAACTCCTCGCGCGTCGATGCCGCGGGCAGCACGATCTGACCCTGAAGGCGCCCGGCGCCGCCGCCGGGCGCGTAGACCGGCGTGAAGCCGCAGCCCGCCAGCGCCAGGGCGCCCGCGGCGATCAGGAAAGCGCGGCGATCAGACCACCACATTCACGATCCGCCCGGGCACGACGATGACCTTGCGCGGCGCGGCGCCCTCGAGCGCCCGGGCGATGGCCTCGGTGGCGAGGGCGGCCTTTTCCACCTCCTCCTTGCCGAGGTCGCGCGGGACCGTGATCTCGGCCCGCCGCTTGCCGTTGACCTGCACCGGCAGGGTGATCGTGTCCTCCACCAGCATCGCCTCGTCGGCCTCGGGCCAGGGCGCGTTCACGACCATCCCCTCGCGGCCGAGAAGCGCCCAGAGCTCCTCGGACAGATGCGGGGTCATGGGCGACATGAGCTGCGCGAGCGCCGCGGCGGCCTTCCGTTTCGCGCCGCCCCCCGCGGCCGATTTCGAGAGCGTCGCGGTGAAGGCGTAGAGCCGGGCGATCGCGGCGTTGAAGCCGAAGCTTTCCACCCCCTGCGTGACGTCGTGAATCGTCTTGTGCATCTCGCGCAGGAGCGCCTCGTCCTCGTCCGGCTGGCCGGCCTCGTCCGGCAGAGCGGCGATCTCGGCGACGATCCGGTGGACGCGGGCGAGGTGCTTGTGCGCGGCCTCCGCGCCGGAGGCCGTCCATTCCACGTCGCGCTCGGGCGGGCTGTCCGACAGGACGAACCAGCGCACGGTGTCGGCGCCGAAGGAGGCGATGATCGAGACGGGGTCCACCACGTTCTTCTTCGATTTCGACATCTTGGCGGAGGCGACGACCTCCACCGGCTCGCCGGTTGCCTTCAGGACCGGCGCGCCGTCGCGGGTCTCGACCTCCTCGGGGAAGTGATAGACGGGCCGCCCCTCGGCGTCGCGGGTCTGGTAGATCGCGTGGGTCACCATGCCCTGGGTGAAGAGCGCCTCGAAGGGCTCCTTCGATTTCTCGGGCAGGTGGCCGCAGATGTGCATCGCGCGGGCGAAGAAGCGCGAGTAGAGGAGGTGCAGGATCGCGTGCTCGATGCCGCCGATATACTGGTCGACGTTCATCCAGT
>CAZPCU010000349.1:0-2870 GCA_964585075.1 uncultured Rhodobacterales bacterium | reverse complement strand
AGTGGGTGCCGTGGTAGCCCTTCTTGAGCGACAGGAACTTGGTGCGGCCCGGCTCGCCGCGCAGCTTGTGATACTGCCGCGCGAGCCGCAGGCAGGTATCCACCGAATCGGAGCCGCCCGATGTGAAGAAGACCCGCGCCATGCCGTCTTCCGCGAAGAACTCGCGCACCATCCAGGACGCCTCGATCGCCGGCGGGTTCGAGGTGCCGGCGAAGGCGGAGTAGTAAGGGAGCTCCTGGAGCTGGCGCGCGATGGCCTCCTTCACCTTGTCGTTGGAGTAGCCGAGATTGACGCACCAGAGCCCGCCCACCGCGTCCACCGTCTCGTGGCCGTCAATGTCGGTGATGCGCACGCCTTCCGCCTTGCGGATGATCTTCGGCCCCTCGGCCTGCGCCGCCCCCGGGTGGCCCATCGGGTGCCAGAGGTGGCGGGCGTTGTTCTCTTTCAGGAAGTTGTCGTCCTTCATGGCGGACCTCGCTGGCATGATTTGATCAAATCCTATCAGCCGCTGCGGCGGCGTCCAGTGGGCGCGGCGGCCGATGGACAGGACGCGCGCGCGGATGTAGGAGACGGCGGTCATGGCGAAGACGCGCGCGAAGAAGGACGACGGCAACTACAAGGTCGTGGCGGAGAACCGCCGCGCCCGCTTCGACTACGCCATCGAGGAGGATCTCGAATGCGGGATCGTGCTCCAGGGCTCGGAGGTCAAGTCGCTCCGCCAGGGCGGCGCCAACATCGCCGAGAGCTACGCCACCGTGGACGATGGGGAGCTCTGGCTCGTCAACAGCTACATCGCCCCCTACGAGCAGGCCAAGACCTTCGGCCACGAGGGTCGGCGGCGGCGCAAGCTTCTCGTGAACAAGCGGGAACTGGCGCGGCTCTGGAACGAGACCCGCAGGAAGGGCATGACGCTGGTGCCGCTGGTGCTCTACTTCAACCACAAGGGCATCGCGAAGCTGAAGATCGGCATCGCCAAGGGCAAGAAGGTCGCCGACAAGCGCGAGACCGAGGCCAGGCGCGACTGGCAGCGCCAGAAGGCGCGGCTTCTGAAGGAGCACGGCTGACGCATACCCGCACGCGATCGTCACGCGAATCGCGTATCGGAGACAGGCGCGGCCGGCCGTCGCGCGCATGCAGCTTCGCCTCGGGGAGGCCATCGCCATGGAACTGATCATCGGACTGCTGTCCGGCGCCGTCGGCGGCAACGCCGTCGGCAAGCTCATCGGCAAGCTCGACCAGGGCCTGCTCGTCAACTCGATCGCGGGCGTGCTTGGGGGCGGGCTCGGCAGCACGCTCCTGTCCATGCTTGGCGCGGGCGGCGCGGGCGGCGCGGCCGAGGCGGGCGGCCTCGATCTGGGCGCGATCCTGGGGCAGATCCTTTCGGGCGGCGTCGGCGGCGGCGTGCTGCTGGCCATCGTCGGTCTCCTGCGCGGCGCCGTCGCCAAGTAACGCGCCCGGCCCGTCCGGGGCCGCCCTTGCCCTTGCCACCCCCCGGTAGTAGGCAGATGCCCACGCGGTGCAACGGCGGGTGATGGCGGTGAAGGACGATCCGAAGACGCTGGTCTCGACGGGCTGGCTGGCCGAGCACCTTGGCGACCCGGATCTCCGGGTGCTCGACGCATCCTGGTATCTGCCGGACTCGGGTCGCGATCCGCGGGCCGAATACGAGGCGGCGCACATCCCCGGCGCGCGCTTCTTCGACATCGACGAGATCTCGGACGCGCGCTCCGAGCTGCCGCACATGGCGCCGCCCGTCGAGAAGTTCATGAGCCGCCTGCGCGCGATGGGCGTGGGCGACGGCCACCAGGTCGTGGTCTACGACGGCGCGGGCATCTACTCCGCCGCGCGCGTCTGGTGGCTCTTCCGGCTGATGGGCAAGGAAGACGTCGCCGTGCTCGACGGGGGCTTCCCGAAATGGCGGGCCGAGGACCGGCCGGTCGAGGACATGCCCCCCGTCATGCGCGACCGGCACATGACCGCGCGCCGCCAGAACTACCTCGTCAAGGACGTCACCCAGGTCGCCGAGGCGGCCAAGCTCGGCGACACGGAGATCCTCGACGCGCGCGCGCCCGAACGCTTCCGGGGCGAGGCGGAGGAGCCGAGGCCGGGCGTGCGCGCGGGGCATATCCCGGGCTCGCGCAACCTGCCCTTCCAGGCGCTCCTGAACGCGGACGGCACGATGAAGGATGCAGCCGGCCTGCGCGCGGCCTTCGAGGCCGCGGGCGCGGACCTGTCCAGGCCCGCGATCACCACCTGCGGCTCGGGCGTGACCGCGGCGATCCTGAACCTCGCCATGGAACGGCTCGGCAAGACAGACCACGCGCTCTACGACGGCTCCTGGGCCGAATGGGGCCAGTTCGCCACGCTGCCCGTGGCCACCGGAGACGACTGATGTTCAAAGACCTCGAGGCGCAGCCCGCCGACAAGATCCTCGCCCTGATGAAGGCGTTCCGCGAGGATCCGCGGGACGACAAGATCGATCTCGGGGTCGGCGTCTACCGCAACGCGGAAGGGGTCACCCCGGTCATGCGCGCGGTGAAGGCCGCGGAGAAGCGCATCTGGGAGCGGCAGACCACCAAGGCCTATACCGGCCTCGCCGGCGACCCGGCCTTCGGCGACGCGATGGTCGCGCTCGTCCTCGGCGACGCGGTGGCGCGCGAACAGGTGGCCGCAGTGGCGACCCCGGGCGGCACCGGGGCGGTGCGGCAGGGCTTCGAGCTCGCGCGGATGGCCAACCCCGGCCTGCGCGTCTTCGTCTCCGACCCGACCTGGCCCAACCACGTCTCGATCCTGAAATATCTCGACATCGAGATGGTTCCCTACCGCTACTTCGACGCGGGAACCGGCGGCGTGGATTTCGAGGGCATGCT
>CAZPCU010000348.1:0-2884 GCA_964585075.1 uncultured Rhodobacterales bacterium | reverse complement strand
CTTCACCTTCGCGATCATGCTCTCGCTTCTCGTCTTCATCTTCGAGGGCGTGCGCGACGCCTTCGATCCGCGGAAGACCTTCCAATGAGCGTCGTTCTCGAGGTCGAGAATCTGAGCGTGGCCTTCTTCCAGGACGGAAGGCGCATCGACGCCGTGCGCGGGGTCTCCTTCTCGGTGGACAAGGGAGAGACGGTGGCGCTCGTGGGCGAGTCGGGCTCGGGGAAGTCGGTCTCGGCCCTCTCGACGGTGTCGCTGCTCGGCCCGTCGGCCGAGGTTTCGGGCAGCGTGCGTTACAAGGGCGAGGAAATGATCGGCGCCCCGGAGGCGACCTTGCGCCGCGTGCGCGGCAACGACATCAGCTTCATCTTCCAGGAGCCGATGACCTCGCTGAACCCGCTCCACACCCTCGAGAAGCAGATCCGGGAGAGCCTCGCGCTTCACCAGGGCCTCGTCGGCGACGCTGCGCGCGCGCGCATCGTCGAATTGCTGGATCGCGTGGGGATCCGCGACCCGGAAAGCCGGCTCAACGACTATCCCCACCAGCTCTCCGGGGGGCAGCGCCAGCGCGTGATGATCGCCATGGCGCTCGCCAACAAGCCCGACATCCTGATCGCCGACGAGCCCACGACCGCGCTCGACGTGACGATCCAGGCGCAGATCCTGGAGCTTCTCGCCGAACTCAAGGCCGACGAGGGGATGGGGCTTCTCTTCATCACCCACGATCTCGGCATCGTCCGGCGGATCGCGGACCGGGTCTGCGTCATGAAGGACGGGGAGATCGTGGAGACCGGCCCCACGGACGAGATCTTCGCCCGGCCGCGGCATCCCTACACCCGGACGCTTCTCGCGGCAGAGCCGAGCGGTATCCCTGACCCGGTGCCGGAGGACGCCGAGGAGGTCGCGCGCACCGATGACCTCAAGGTCTGGTTCCCCATCCAGCGCGGCCTTCTGCGCCGCACGGTGGGCCACGTGAAGGCGGTGAACGCCGCCACCATATCCGTGCGGCGCGGCGAGACGCTGGGCGTGGTGGGCGAGTCGGGCTCGGGCAAGACCACGCTCGCGATGGCGATGATGCGCCTCATCGGCTCCGAGGGCGACATCACCTTCAATGGCGAGGACGTGAACGCCTGGTCCGTGCGCAAGCTGCGGCGGCTTCGCCGCGACATGCAGATCGTCTTCCAGGATCCCTACGGCTCCCTCTCGCCGCGGATGAGCTGCGAGCAGATCATCGCCGAGGGGCTCGGGGTGCACGGGATGCGCGACCGGCGCCCGCAGCGCGAACTCGTGGCCGAGGTCATGGCGGAGGTGGGGCTCGATCCGGCCACCATGGATCGGTATCCGCACGAGTTCTCGGGCGGCCAGCGCCAGCGCATCGCCATCGCGCGCGCGATGATCCTGCGCCCGAAGCTCCTCGTGCTGGACGAGCCGACCTCGGCGCTCGACATGACGGTGCAGGTGCAGATCGTGAACCTTCTCCGCCAGCTGCAGGAACGCTACGGGCTCGCCTATCTCTTCATCTCGCACGATTTGCGGGTGGTGCGGGCCATGTCGCATCGCGTCGTGGTGATGAAGGACGGTGACATCGTCGAATACGGCCCGTCGGAGGAGATCTTCGAGCGGCCCCGCCACGCCTACACGCGCGCCCTTCTGGCCGCGGCGCTCAACCCCACGGGCGGGGGCGAGGCGGCGCCGCCCCCCGAATCCGCCGCCGCCCCGCGCTAGAGGCCTGAGAACTCCACGACGAGCGCCGCGTGGTCGCTCGCGTGCGGTCGGTGCCAGCCCGTCCCTTCGAGCCGCGGCCCCTCGTGCCGCCTCGCCTCGTGGCCGAGCCCGGCCCGCAGAACCTCCGGCCGTGCGTCGGGGAATCGCCCGGCGAGCGCGGGCGAGGCCAGCAGCGCGTCGGGTCGGCCGTAATCGTCCCTGTCGGCATCGTGCCACGACCAGCGCCGCCCGGGCGGCAGCCGCGCGAGGAGATCGACCGAGAAGGGCGGCAGAAGCGGCGCGATGGCCGGCGTCTCCGCCGTGTCCGGAGGCTCGTTCAGGTCGCCCAGCACCAGCCAGAGCGCGGCGGCGGGGTCCGCGAAGCGCGCCTCGATCAGCCGGCGCACCGCGCGGGCCTCCATGCGGCGGATCTGCCAGGCCCTGCGGACGCGCGGGTAGGGCGCCTTGAAGTGGCAGACGAAGAGCGTGAGCGGCCCGGCCCGCGCGCGCAGGCAGTCCCGGCGGAAGACGGGGCGATCGGGGTCGATGCCGCGGGGCGCGTCGAGCCCGAGGTCGCGGGGCGTGGCCGCCGCGTGGCTTTCCACCTCCTCGAGCGGCCGCCGGCTCATCAGCGCCACGTCCTGCCCGCGCCCGTCGTTGCCGGGCAGGCAGACCCGCCAAGGGTAGCGGCCGGCTTCGGTCCGGGCGAGATAGCGGTCGTGGAAGTGGTCGAGCGAGGCGCGGTCGAAGACTTCCTGCAGCGCGACGACATCGGCATCCGCCCGCGCGATCAGTTCCGCACCGAGCCGCCGGTCCGCGGGGTCGAGCCGCGCGGCCGCCCGGGTCGCGTCCTCCGGCCGGTCGCCATCGCGCGCGCCGTCGAGGCGGTCGCCGCGAAGGCGCAGGTTCTGCATGTTGAAGGTGGCGATGCGCATGGGGCCCATTGCGCCCGACCGCCGCGGCGCTGTCCAGAGCGTGCGCGCGCTCAGATCGCCGAGGAGTGCCCGGCCTTGTCGAGTTCGTAGGCGTCGAAGGCGCGCGCGACCATGCGCGCGAGCGGCCGCGCCTCGGGCGGGACCGAAAGCCCCTCGGGCGTGATCTCAAGCAGCCCCTCGAACGCCGCGCCCGCCACGGCGAACATCTCGGCGAGGCGTCGGCGCGAGACGCCGAAGCTGTCCGCGAT
>CAZPCU010000347.1:0-2885 GCA_964585075.1 uncultured Rhodobacterales bacterium | reverse complement strand
AAGCTCGCGCACGCCCGCTTCGCCGACCTTGTCGAACTTGTCGATGGTGCGCAGGACGGCGGCGCGGCTCTCCTCGTCGGCAAGGCCCATGACCTCCAGCACGCCGTTCAGCACCTTGCGGTTGTTCACCCGCACCACGTAGTCCCCGCGCGGGATGCCCACCGCCTCCAGCGTGTCGGCGAGCATGGCGCAGATCTCGGCGTCGGCGGCCACGCTGGCCGCGCCCACGGTATCCGCGTCGCATTGGTAGAACTGGCGGTAGCGTCCCGGCCCCGGCTTCTCGTTGCGCCAGACGGGGCCCATGGCATAGCGGCGGTAGGGCGTGGGCAGCTCGTTGCGGTGCTGGGCGTAGACGCGGGCGAGCGGCGCCGTCAGGTCGTAGCGCAGCGCCAGCCAGTCGCCCTTGCCGCCCTCCTCGTCCTCGGCCCAGGCGAAGACGCCGGCATGCGGGCGGTCCACGTCGGGAAGATACTTGCCCAACGCCTCCAGCGTCTCCACCGCGGGGCTTTCGAGGGCGTCGAAGCCGTAGAGGTGATAGACCCGCGCGATGGTCTCGAGCATGGCCGCGCGCTCGGTCACCTCGGCGCCGAAATAGTCGCGGAACCCCTTGGGGTTCTCCGCCTTCGGGCGCGGCTGCTTCTTCTCCTTGGCCATGGGAACGATCACTCCGGGTCGGGTCGCGGCGCGGTCTAGCCGAAGGGGCACGGCTGGGCAAGGCGGGCCCGGCTTGCCCGACGCGCGCGCCGGTGCGAGAGTTCATCGAGGATGGAGCAGGCCATGGCGACCGAGGACGAGACGCGCATCGAAAGGCTGGAGCGGCACGTGGCCGAACTCGAGCGCGCGCAGGAGGCGCTTTCCGAGATCGTGACGCGCCAGCGAGAGGAGATCGACCGGCTCTCGCGGCGGATCGCGCTCCTGATGGAGCGGGAGGCCGAGCGCGAGGCGGAGGCCGGCTCCGTGGTGCTTGGCGACCAGCGGCCGCCGCACTGGTGAGGCGGCGCGTCAGCGCCCCTTGATGTCAAGCGCCAGCGCCTCGCCGTCGTGCAGCAGCAGGTTCTTCCAGACCGGGTTCTCGCCGAAGCGTTCGTAGATGCTGACGAACACGGTGTCGCGCTCCATCCGCGAGATGCGCCGCCCGCAGGGCTGGCTCCGGGCGACGCGGCAGACACGCGACTTCAGCCGCTCATAGGCGCTGTCGGTCTCGGAATAGGGCTGGACCTCGGCGGGCAGGCCGTAGCGGAGCTGCTCGTGCATCGAGGGCGTTCCGAAGAGCGCAAGCGCGGCGGTGAACTGGCGCGGGCAGCCGTCGTCGAAGCCGGTGACGTAGAAGCTGTGCGGGGCGGTGTTGCCGGGATCGCTGTCGTAAAGCCGCCAGCCCGCCGCCCGCTCGATCTCGGCGCCGAGCGACCGGCGCGGCGCGTCGCAGACGCGGGCGACCTCGCCGTAGGGCAGGCGCGTGCCGAAGGCCACGTCGCGCCCGTCTGGCCCGTCGGAGGCCGGGGGCAACGCGGCCCCGTCCGGCGCCGCGGCGCCCCCGGGGGCCGGCGCGGCCGCGCCGCCGCCCCCGAAAAGGCGCGCGAAAAATCCCTGCCGCGGGGCGGTCGCGGGCGCCGCGGAAGGCACGGCCTCCGCCTCGGGCGCGGCCGCGCCCTGCTCCGGCCCGCTCACGGCCGACGCCGCGTCATTCGCCCCGCCGCCGAAGAGTCGGGCCAAGAGGCCCGGACTCCGGGCGCGATCCTCCGCCGTGGGCAGCGCCGTCACCTGCGGCGTCTCCCCGGACGGCTCGACGGACTCGAGCGTTTCGTCGCGGGGTGCGCTTCCGCCGCCGCACCCGGCGAGGACCGCCAGCGCCAGGAGCGCGGCCGCGCCCGCGCGCCGGGGATCAGACCTCCTCGACATCCAGAACGCCCGAAAGCGACTTGATCGCGCCCTTGACCTGCGGCGTCACCGGGAACTCGCCGGGCAGTTCCACGTCCACCTCGCCCGGGAGGCCGTCGGCGAGAAGGCAGAGATAGACCTGCCCGCGCGCCGCCCGGCGCGCCTCGCGCGCGGCCTGCTCCAGCACGCTCGCCACGGCGCCCACCGCCGCCTCGGCCTCCACGAAGACCCGCAGCGACGAGACGCCCGCGTCGGCCACCGCCGCATCCACCGGGGTCACCGTGCGGGCCAGAAGTTTCAGCTGGTCCGCCTCCATGCTCGCCTCGGCGCTCACCACCACCTTGGCGCCGGTTTCGAGATGGTCGCGCGCGGCCTCCAGCGCCTCGGAGAAGAGCGTCACCTCGTAGGCGCCCGTGGTGTCGGAAAGCTGGGCGAAGGCGAAGCGGTTGCCGCGGGCGGACTTGCGCTCCTGACGGCCCGCCACGACGCCCGCGAGCTTCACCACGCAGGGGCCGCGCTCGGCCTTCGCGGTCACCTCGTCCAGCGTCAGCACGCCCTTGCGGCGCAGCGGCGCCATGTAATCGTCGAGCGGGTGGCCCGAGAGGTAGAAGCCCACCGCCGCGAACTCCTCGTTCAGCCGCTCGGCGGGCAGCCAGTCGGGCACGCCCGCGAGGCGCGGCTCGGGCAGGTCCTCGCCCGCCTCCCCGAAGAGCGACACCTGCGCGGAGGTTTTCTGCTCCTGCACCGCGGCGGAATAGGCGACCAGCGCGTCGAGACTCTCGAAGACGCGCCGGCGGTTGGGGTCGAGCGCGTCGAAGCCCCCCGCCCGTGCCAGCATCTCGAGGGGGCGCTTGCCGATGCGCTTGAGATCGACGCGCCGCGCGAAATCGAAGATGCTGGTGAAGGACGTCTCGCCCCGCGCCTCGGTGATGAGGCGCATCGCCTCCACGCCCACGTTCTTGAGCGCGCCCAGCGCGTAGACGAGCCGGCCCTCGCGCACCGTGAAG
>CAZPCU010000346.1:0-2896 GCA_964585075.1 uncultured Rhodobacterales bacterium | reverse complement strand
GGAAGGGATTGACGCCCCGCGCGCAGATCCCGTGGTTGCCCGCGAAGACGAGCGCCTGCGCCTTCTCGAGCCGGGGGCGCGGGTCACCGCGCCAGCCGGCGACGAAGACGGCGATCTCCTCGAGCCGGCCGAGAGACCCCGGCGGCTTGGTAAGCGTCGCCTGTCGGTCGGCGGCCGCCCGGGCCGCGCCCGCCTCGAATCCGGGCAGCGACGCGGCGTGCGCCGCAACGTCGCCGAGGTGCGCCAGGTCAGAGATCGACGTCATTGGGCTTCACCTTCAGGGGGCAACCGGCGACGGAAAGCCAGACCTCGTCCGCCCCGGCCGCGATGCGCTGGTTGAGCCAGCCCGCCGCGTCGCGGTAACGGCGGGCGAGCGGGTTCTCCGGAACGATCCCGGCGCCGACCTCGTTGGTCACGAGGACCACGGGCGCGCGCTGGCGCGCGAGGGTGGCGGCGAGCGCATCCGCCTCGGCCTGCCAGGCCCGCCCGGCGAGAAACAGGTTGGAAAGCCAGAGCGTCAGGCAGTCCACCAGCCGCGGCGGGCCGCCGTCGCTCTCGTCGAGCGCGGCGGGGAGTTCGAGAGGGACCTCGCGCGTGGGCCAGCCGTCGCCCCGCCGCGCGCGGTGGGCGGCGATGCGGTCCGCCATCTCCGCGTCCCGCGCCTCGGCGGTCGCGATGTAGACGGGCCGCGGGCCGAGCCCCAGCGCCAGCCGCTCGGCCAGCCCGCTCTTGCCCGACCGTGCCCCGCCGGTCACCAGGATCGTCCGTGTCATGGGATGTGGAAAGACCAGAGCACGGCGAAAATGGGAAGGGCCTTCCGCCCTGACCTGCCCCCTCCCGGAACAAGGGAATGCTCCGCGCCGACACCGGCGAGGGCGCAGACGCCAAGCGCGGGCGACTCCTCTGCCTTCCGGGTCGGGTCTTGCCCTGCGGCTTGCCTTGGATGGCAACGCTCAGGTCGAGTTCATCGACGTCCCTGCCGGCCCGGATGGTCGCCGGGCCAGAGGTCTTGAGAACTCCTCTCGCATCGCCGTCGATGTTCGTCGGTCTCCGGACCGGTCCACCCTGGAAGATCTTGTCCGACAGCAAGCCCATCACGCAGCAGAACCGCATGTTGGCGGCCGCGCGAGAGGAGACGCGGTATCGAAGCGAGCGCCGGTAGGATCCAGGACCACGTTGCGCTGCGGAAACGCACTGCTTCATTCGCCGTTGATGTTCCGCAACGCGTCCCGTGCCAGAGTTGACGCAAGAGAAACCTGTTTTTCCGATGTGGGGACGGGGGCATGGAACGCATTGCGAGATGGTCACCCGTGGAGGGCTTCTGCCCGTCCTGGGCTCCTGGGCCACTTTTCCGACCGTCACGCCTCCCGGTGGCCCGGTGCCCAGAGCCGGTTCCGGGATCGGGTCTGGCGAACGTTCCGCGAAGCACCAAAAGGACGACACGACTTGCGCTGGCCCGGGCTCCGAAGAAGTTTCGTTTGCATGGAGCCCCCGCGGTCCGCTCTCGTGGTCTTCGACGGCGGAGCACGCGGCGCCCGTCGAGCCCCCGCAAACGGCTGCACGCTCGCCCCGCGCGCTGACGGCGCCACCGAGAGCGCGGCCGCCGTCTTCGGGTCGCCGATCGACCTCTCATGGATTCCGTCCCTGCCCACGGCCCGCCTCACGCAGGGAACAGCCTCGGACGACGAGATCGTGATCGACGCGCCGTTCGAGCGGAGTCACGCCCGTGGCGGGGACGACGCGGTGCAGGTGGATGCGCCGGGCGGTTTCCTGAGGCGGGCGCGCCCTCGGAAGAGGTCGTGCTCGCCTGGGAGAGCTTCACCGCGGCGGCGGACGAGGCCGGGCTCTCGCGCCTCTATGGCGGGATACGTTTTTCGGAGGGCGACCTGAACGGCCGCCTCCTCGGCGAGCAGACCGGTACCTCCGTGTTCGACCTCGCTGTGTCCTACGCCAACGGGACCGTCACCGAAGCCGACCGCCCGTTCTACGGCGACGAGTTGCTCGTCCTAGACTCCGCCGGCCGAAAACGACGCGAGGCCGCTGGAGACGAGAGGCCCGCAGAACCGCGGCCCATGCCCTCGGCGGCGGCGGTCCAGGTGATCGGAACCGCGGAGGCCGGGCGCACGGGAAAGACAGGCGGGCAGCGGCAGATCGCGCGCCCCTGCATCACGCGCCCGCCTCGCGGAAAAGCCCAGCACCACGAGCCGACCGCGCGTGTGCGATCCTCAACCACATCCGCGAGGCGCTCTCACGCGCAACGCGCCTCGATCAGAAGCGCGGCCAGTTCCCGCGCCTCGCGGGCGGGCCGGTCGGAGCGTTCCAGCATCGCTGTCACGATGGCGCCGTCGATCAGCAGGCTCAGATCGCGGACGAGGCGCTCGGGATCGGGCGCGCCGGCCTCCTGCGCCAGCGCCACGAGGATCTCGTCGGTGAGACGTCGGTGACGGGCGACAATGTCGGCCACGGGCGGTGCGAGCTTGTCGTGCTCGGCGACGGCGTTGATGAAGGCGCAGCCATAGAAGCTCTCCGACGCGAACCAGTCCTCGAGCAGGTCGAACACGGCGAGGAGACGCTCGCGCGCCGAGCCGGAGGCCTGCCCCAGCCCCTCCGCGAACCATGCCCGCCACTCTTCCCCCTCGCGGTCGAGCACGGCGTGAAGAAGCTCTTCCTTCGAGCGGAAGCGTTCGTAGAGCGTCTTGCGGCTTACGCCAGCTTCTTCGAGCACGCGGGCGATGCCTGTGCCCTGGACGCCGTAGCGACAGAACAGTCGCTGCGCGGCCGTCATGAGGCGTTCGCGCGGAAGATCCGGGAGTGGCGAGGCGTCCTTCATGGGTCTCCGGTCATCAAAGGGCAAAGGCCGGGGGCCGCCGGCGTGCCGCTCTATCTTGTCGCGCCG
>CAZPCU010000345.1:0-2905 GCA_964585075.1 uncultured Rhodobacterales bacterium | reverse complement strand
TTCGCGCACGATCATGATGTCGAGCCCGGCCACGACGTCGCGCTTCAGCGAGGAGAAGTCGGCCAGCGCGTCGAAGCACTGCGCGGGCCGGAGATTGGCGTAGAGGTCCATCTCCTTGCGCAGCCGCAGCAGCCCGCGCTCCGGCTTCACCGAGAAATCCAGATCGTCGTATTTCGGGCCGCCGACGGCGCCGAGCAGCACCGCGTCCACCTCCTGCGCCTTCGCCATGGTGTCGTCCGCGAGCGGCGTGCCATGGGCGTCGTAGGCCGCGCCGCCCACCAGGTCCTCCTCCACCTCGAAGGCCAGCCCGCGCGCCTCGCCGAACCAGTCGATGATGCGGCGCACCTCGGCCATGACCTCGGGGCCGATCCCGTCACCGGGCAGGATGAGAAGCGATCGGGCGGACATGGGCGCGGGCCTCCTTCGATTGGGTCCGCGACCGCCTACTCACTGGCTTCCACGGGGTCAAGCGGGGCGAGGTCCACCCAGACGAGGCGATGCCGGCTCGCCCGCGCCGCGGCCTCGGCGAGGGGCCCGGCCTCCGGCCAGACCACGCCCGCGCCCGTAACGTCCCAGTCCGCCGAAGGCAGCACGTAGGACACGCGCAGGTTTCCGGGCTCCGGTTCGCGCCAGTCGGCCGTGTCGCGCGCGGGGTCGCCCGCCTGGCCGGGGGTTGCGGCGGCCGCGCCGCCGACGCTCTCCGGGGCGGGGTCCTGAAGGCGCGGATCCTCTAGAAGCGCGCGGATCGCCGCGTGCCGTCCCTCGCCGTCCACGGGATCGAGATTCGCGTTGCCGAGGATCACGAAGCGGGCGTCAGGCGCGGGGCCGAATGCGCCGTCCATCACGTGGCGCCAGAGCAGGATCTCGTCGTGGTTCCTTCGCCCGTTCATGTCTTCCGGGCCGTCGAAGACCGGCGGCGTGGCGGAAAAGGCCATGACCGTCAGGGCCGCGCCATCCTCGCGCTCGACAGGGACGATCCAGTGCCCCGTCGAGGAAAGCCGCCGGATCGCGCGGTGCCCGGCCGGCATGGCCTCGGGGACGAGCGCGCCCGGCAGGTCCTCCCACAGAAGCGCGCTCAGGTCCTGCGCCGCGTCGGCGCGGATCGGGTGGCGCGAGAGAAGCGCCATGCCGCGCGCGCCGGCGAACGGTCCCCAGCCCTGGGCGTCCCCCGGCCCGCCGCGCCTCCCGTCGCCGTCCAGATCGAGGCCGGTGGCCATCCCCGTGTTGGGGCGGCGGGCGAAGAGGTGGGGCAGATCGTGCCCGGCTTCCGAAACCCGGTCCCGAAAGGCCGAAAGCGCCGCGAGTCCGTGATCGTAGTCGAAGCCTGTCAGCAGCAGCACGTCCGGCGCGGCGTGGGCGACGACCTGCGCCGCGGCGGCGATCTGCGAATCCTCGCCGCCCAGGATGTCCCGGAGCAGAAGTCCGGGCCCCCGGCGCGTGAGCTCGGCGTGGAACGTCGCCACGCGCAGCGTCTCCGCGGCTGCGGCCGGGGCGAGGGCCAGAAGCAGGGACGCCGCGAGCGCGGCCTTGCGGCTCAGGCGGCGGCCAGCTCGCCGTAGGTGCGCCGGCGCTTTTCCTCCACGAGATCCGCCACCCGGTGGAGGGCGATGCCGCGCATGATCATGCTGGTGGGCAGGAAGGCCCATACGCTCATCATCCATATCAGCGTGTGCGGGTCGCCGAAGTAAAGCGGACCGAGCACCGCGCCGGCAAGGGCCACCAGCGCCGGAAGGACGAAGGGAACGAGGACTCCCATCGCCACGTTGAGGCGCGCGTCGCGGCGCAGGCGCAAGAGCACGTCGCCGCCGCTCGTCGGATCGAAGAGCGGCATGTTCACCCAGACGTTGAACGCCCCGCTCTGCAAGGGCCAGTTCAGAACGCGGATGAGAAGCGCGAAGAGCGCCAGCGTGGTCAGGGAGACGAGCAGCGCGAGGCCGGAGGCGCTCAGCGCGATCTCGAGGAAGGAGACGGGCGCCGTCTCGGCCAGCGCGATCAGCAGGAGACGGACCGGCGAATAGGGGAAATCCGCCATCTCTCCGAGGAACAGCCCCAGCGAGAACATGGCGCCGGTGAAGAGCGTGGGCTCCATCGCGTCGGCGCAGACCACGGACGTGAGCGCGACCACGGCGAAGAGGCTGCCGAATCTCAGCCGGTTGAACGGCGGCGCGTCCCGGAACTCCACGAAGCTCGGGTAGTCGGTCGCGTATTCCATGAAGGTGAAGGCCGCCGCGATCAGGGCGATGAGCGGGATCATCAGCCCCGAGGAGGGGCTCTGGCCCGGCACAAGGAGAGCGGGCGCCGTGACGAGCGCCAGGACGCAGATCGCGCGCACGGAAGCACCGACGAACCGTCGTATCAAGGACTTATCCCTTCGTACCCGAGGGGAGCGGTGCCGTGCCGCTCCCGCGTTCTTTGCCTTGTCCCGCCGGGACGGACGGGCTGCCTCATTTTCGCCCAATTTGTGCCCTCATCCGTCCTGGCCCTCAAGTGGTGTGCTCAGGTAACTTCGGAAATGCGGCGTTTTCGGGGAAAAACTGATGCGATATTGCACCGATCCGGGTCCGGCCCGGTGCATTTTTCGCCATATTTCAACATTTTGTGGATTGTGGCCGTGTGCCCACAACGGCCCGGCGCGCCGCGTTCCACAGGCGCGCCGGGCGTCGTCAGGCCCAGGGCCGCTCGGCCGCCGCGCGCGCCTCGAAGGAATCGATGGCGGCGGATTTCGCGAGCGTGAGGCCGATGTCGTCGAGCCCCTCGAGCAGGCAGTGCTTCTTGAAGCTGTCGATCTCGAACGCGTACACGGTGCCCTCGGGCGAGGTGACCGTCTGCGCCTCCAGATCGACCACGATGCGCGCGTTCGCGCCCTTCTCTGCGTCGCGCATCAGCGCGTCCACCGCCTCCTGCG
>CAZPCU010000344.1:0-2906 GCA_964585075.1 uncultured Rhodobacterales bacterium | reverse complement strand
GGCCGCGCCGCGGGTGAGGCGGGCGAAGACGGGGATGTTGAAGATGCCGATGGCGATGATCGCGTTCACCGCAGAGGCCCCGAAGACCGCGGTGATGAGGATGGCGATCACGAGGCTCGGGAAGGCGAAGACGAGGTCGTTGGCGCGCATGATGATCTCGTCGAGCCAGCCGCCCCGGCGCGCCGCGGCGGCGAGGCCGAGGGGCACGCCGATCCCCATGCCGATCCCCACGGCGAGAAGCGCCACGGCGAGCGAGGTGCGCGCGCCCACCATGATCATCGAGAGCATGTCGCGGCCGAAATGATCGGTGCCGAGCCAGTTCGCGGGCGAGGGCGGCCGGAGCCGCCCGGCGATGTTCATCCGCGTCACGTCCTCGGGCGTCCAGACGAAGGAGAGAAGCGCCGCGGCCACGAAGAGGAGCGTGAGCGCGCCCCCGAGGAGGAGCTTGCGGTCCGCCCCGGTCATGCCCGGCTCCGCAGGCGCGGGTCCACCGCGGCGTAGGCGAGGTCCACGAGGAAGTTCACAAGGATCACGGCGAAGACGAGCAGCATCACCACCGATTCCACCACGATGAGGTCGCGCGCCGAGATCGCCTGGAAGATGAGCCGCCCGAGCCCGGGCAGGTAGAAGACCTGCTCGATGATGATCCCGCCGGCCAGCAGGAAGGCGAACTGCAGCCCCAGGATCGTGAGCACGGGAATGAGCGCGTTGCGCACGCCGTGCCGCCATAGCGCCTGGCCGCGGCTCAGCCCCTTGGCGCGGGCGGTGCGGATGAAGTCCTCCCCCAGGATGTCGAGCAGGGAGGAGCGCATCACGCGGGCGAGGATCGCCGCCTGCGGCAGCGCCAGGCTGATCGCCGGCAGCGTCAGCGCCTTCATTCCCGCCCAGAAGCCTGCCTCCCATCCCGGGAAGCCGCCCGCACCGACCCAGCCCAGCGTGATCGCGAAGAGAAGCACCAGCATCATCGCGAACCAGAAGTTCGGCACCGCCACGCCGAGCTGGGTGAGCCCCATCACGGCCAGGTCGCCCGGCCGGCCGCGCCGCGCGGCGGCGTAGATCCCGGCCGGGAAGGCGATGAGCGTGGAGAGCGCGAGCGCGTAGAGCGCGAGCGGGAGCGACACCCAGAGCCGCTCGGCGATCATCTCGCCCACCGGCGCGCGGTAGGTGTAGGAGGTGCCGAAATCCCCGGTCAGCATGCCGCCCACCCAGTGGAGGTAACGCTGCCATTTCGGCTGGTCGAGGCCGAGCTCCGCGCGCAGCGCGGCCACCGTCTCGGGGGCTGCGTTGATCCCCAGCATGAAGCTCGCGGGATCGCCCGGCGCGACCTCCACCACGGCGAAGATGACGAGGCTCGCCACGACGAGCGAGACGACGAGGGAGGCGAGCCTGCGGAGCGTGTAGCGCAGCATGGCCGGACGTTAGGGGCGGCGGCGGGGCCGGTCCAGAGCGGATGCGAGGCGGGCGGGCTGGAAGCGCGCGGCCTGCGCGATATGCTCTGACAGGGATGGCGAGGGCGGAGGCCGGCGATGAGCGCGCGCCGCAGATGGATCGAACCCGTGCAGGTGGGGCTTCTCGGGCTGCTCGCGCTCTTCGCGCTGCCCTTCGTGCTGCACTCGGTCGATCTCGCCGCGCGGGGGATGGCGGGCACGCTGGAGGAGCCTTCGCATCTCTTTCCGCGCGCGGGCGGCGCCTCGTCGGCAGCGATCGCGCTTCACATGGTGACGGGCGCGGCCATCACCCTTCTCGCGCCGCTACAGCTTGTCGGGCCGCTCCGCCGGCGCTGGCCCGCGCTGCACCGCTGGTCGGGGCGCGTGCTGGCCTTGGCGGCCGGCGCAGCGGCGCTCGCGGGGCTTGTCTACATCGTCGCGCGAGGCACGGTGGGCGGGCCGATGATGGATCTGGCCTTCGCCACCTATGGCGGGCTGATGCTCCTCGCCGCGGTGCAGACCGCGCGCCACGCCCGCGCCCGGCGCTTCGGGCTGCACCGGGACTGGGCGCTCCGCCTTTTCGTCCTGGCGATCGGGTCGTGGATCTACCGCGTGCATTACGGGCTCTGGTTCATCGCGACGGGCGGCATCGCCACGAACGAACAGTTCACCGGCCTCTTCGACCGGGTGCAGCTCTGGGCCTTCTTCCTGCCCTACCTCGTGCTCGTGGAGCTTTACCTGCGCGCCCGCCGCCGCCGGGGAGGCGCGGCGGCGGGCCGCGGCGTCACTCGGCCCAGCTGACCCCGGTGAGGTCGATGGCCTGGGTAGGCGCGTTCGCCCAGAATCCCTCGATCCCCGCCTTCACGACCGAGGTGGAGGCGAGCTGGAAAAGGTAGCCGTTCACGAAATCCTCGGCGATGATCTGCTGCGCGTCCTGGAGAAGGGAGGTCCGTAGCGCGGGCTCGGTCGTGGCGTTGAGCTCTTCCATGAGCGCCTGGAAATCGGGGTTGTCGTACTGGAAATAGTAGTCGGGCCGGGCGTAGATGCCGATGTCCATGGGCTCGGTGTGGCTCACGATGGTGAGCCCGTAGTCCTTGCCGCGGAACACCTCCTCGAGCCACTGCGCCCATTCCAGATTGGTGATCTCGGTGTCGATCCCCACCTCGCGCAGCTGCGCCGCCACGATCTCGCCGCCGCGGCGCGCGTAGGAGGGCGGCGGCAGCTTCAGCGTCGTGGTGAAACCGTCCGGGTAGCCGGCCTCGGCCAGAAGCGCCCGGGCGCGCTCGGGGTCGTGGGCCGAGTTGTCGGTGAGATCCAGGTAGGCCGGGTGATGGGGGGCGAAATGCGTCCCGATGGGCGTGCCGTAGCCGAACATCGCCCCGTCGATGATCGCCTGCCGGTCGATCGCGTGGGCCAGCGCCTGGCGCACGCGCAGGTCGTCGAAGGGCGGCTGGCCGTTGTTGGTGGACAGGATCGTCT
>CAZPCU010000343.1:0-2907 GCA_964585075.1 uncultured Rhodobacterales bacterium | reverse complement strand
AGATGGAGGAGCGCTACCGCAAGATGTCCAAGATGGGCGTGCGCAACATCGACGGCTACAACTCCCGCGTGGCCGACGCGCTGGCCAAGGGCGAGATGTTCTCGCGCACCGTGCAGACGGGCTTCGACGACGAGACCGGGGAACCGGTGTTCGAGACCGAGGAGTTCGCCCCCGAGAAGATGCCCTACATCGTCGTGATCGTGGACGAGATGGCCGACCTGATGATGGTCGCGGGCAAGGAGATCGAGGCCTGCATCCAGCGGCTCGCGCAGATGGCCCGGGCCTCCGGCATTCACCTGATCATGGCCACGCAGCGCCCGTCGGTGGACGTCATCACCGGCACCATCAAGGCGAACTTCCCGACCCGCATCAGCTTCCAGGTGACCTCCAAGATCGACAGCCGGACGATCCTGGGCGAGATGGGCGCCGAGCAGCTTCTCGGCCAGGGCGACATGCTCTACATGGCCGGCGGCGCGCGCATCACGCGCTGCCACGCCCCCTTCGTCTCGGACGAGGAGGTCGAGGAGATCGTCCGCCACCTGAAATCCTACGGCGCGCCCGATTACGTCTCCGGCGTTCTGGAAGGGCCGGACGAGGAGAAGTCGAGCGACATCGACGCCGTGCTCGGCCTCGGCGGCAACACCGACGGGGACGATTCGCTCTACGACCAGGCGGTGGCGATCGTGGCGCGCGACCGGAAGTGCTCCACCTCCTACATTCAGCGCAAGCTCGGCATCGGCTACAACAAGGCCGCCCGGCTCGTGGAGCAGATGGAGGACGAAGGCGTCGTCACGCCCGCGAACCACGTCGGCAAGAGGGAGATCCTGTTGCCCGAGCCGCAGTAGCGGCGGCCGGCGGCCCGGCGCCGCTCGCGGCAAAGTGAGCGAGATTCCGGATGCGGCGGCGGCGCGGCGTGGCTAGATAGGCGCCATGACAGTGCGTTCTCTCCTCCTCGCCGCGGGCCTCGCGCTCGCCGCGGCGCTCCCGGCGGCGGCCGAGAAGCTGCCGCTCTCCGCCATTTCGGCCTATCTCAACAGCTTCGAGACGGCCCGGGGCGCCTTCACGCAGATCAACGACGACGGCACGATCCAGACCGGCACGATCTACATCCGCCGCCCCGGGCGCGTGCGCTTCGAATACGATCCGCCGGACGAGACGCTGGTGCTCGCCTCGGGCGGCGCGGTGGCCATTTTCGACCCGAAGGGCAACGCGGACCCCGAGACCTACCCGCTGGAGCGCACGCCGCTGAAGATCATCCTGGCGCGCCGGGTGGACCTCTCGCGGGAGCGGATGGTGACGGCGCATGATCATGACGGCACCGCCACCATCGTCACCGCCCAGGATCCCGAGAATCCCGACTACGGGAACATCCAGCTCGTCTTCACGGGCTCCCCGGTCGAGCTTCGCCAGTGGAAGGTGAACGACAGCGGCGGCAGCTCCACCACCGTCGTGCTGGGCGATCTGGAGCTTGGCCCGGCTCTACCCAACCGGCTCTTCAACATCCAGCTCAACACGCAGCAGCAACGCTAGCGCGCGGCCCGGCAGTTGGCGAGTTGCGCGCCGTAGAGCACCGCGCGCGTCTGGACCTCGTCGGCCACGCGCAGAAGCCAGGCCTTCGCGTTGTAGCTGCCGCGGTCGTAGCCCGTGTGCCCCTCGTGATAGGCGAGATACTGGTTGCGCGCATCGCCGAGGGAAATCCCGTTACGCTCCCGGCTCTTCGTCATGTACCAGCCCATGAAGTCCGTGGCGTCGCGAATGTCGTCGCGGCGCGCCCGGCGCTGGCCGGTCTCGCGCTTGTATTCCTCCCAGGTGCCGTCGAGCGCCTGGCTGTAGCCGTAGGCGGAACTCTGCCGCCCCATGGGAAGGATGCCGAGGGTATAGCGGAAGGGCGTGCGCGCGTCGCCGATGAACTTGCTTTCCTGGTACATGGCGGCCATCTGCACGTGCACCGGGACGCCCCACTTGCGTTCCGCGGCCCGGAAGGCGCGGTAGTAGTGGGGCCGCTCGGTCGCGATCGCGCAGGCGTTGTCCAGATTCCGCGGGGCGGAATACTGCGCGCCGCCGCCGCATGACGCAAGCAACAGCGCCGCCAGCAGGGCGGTCAGGAGTCTGCTCATCTGCCTCGTGTCCGGTTCTACGCCGTCTGCGAGGAGTGTATCCGATGCGTCGCGCGGGGGGAATCGCAAATCCGCGCGGCGCGGTGCCGCGGCGGCGGATCATTGTGACGGCACGACTCACAGACTGTTTCCGGCCTTCCGGGTTTCGGCCGATGGACAAGCCGTGGCAGAAAAGCGTAATAGTTAAGCGGGGCTGACACCATGCAAACGACTCGTGCCAAATACTGTATCGGTCAAGTGGTCCGCCATCGGAAGCATCCCTTCCGGGGCGTGATCTTCGACGTCGATCCCGAGTTCAACAACAGCCAGGAATGGTACGAGGCGATCCCGGAAGAGAGCCGCCCCGCGAAGGAACAGCCTTTCTACCACCTGCTCGCCGAGAACGACGAGAGCTTCTACGTCGCCTACGTCTCCGAGCAGAACCTGATCGCCGACTACTCGGGCGAGCCGGTGGAGCACCCCGACATCCCCGAGCTTTTCGGGCCGTTCCAGGACGGCCACTACCCGCTGCATTTCCAGCTGAACTGAGCGCCGCCCCGCACCTGCCCGTGGTTCAATAACCTAGGGCGCAGCCGTCCTTGCGCGGGTCCGACGCGCCTTCCAGCACACCGCTTTCATGGATCCGGATGGCCTGTGCGCCGCCGAGGGGGCGCGGCGGAGTGACGACCTTGTGCCCGAGCTCGGCCAGAGCGGCGCGGGTGGCCTCGGGTGTGCCGCGCTCCAGCCGGAGTTCGCCCGCCTCGGAGAAGGCGCGGGGCGCGTCGAGCGCGGCCTGCGGGTCCATGCCGAA
>CAZPCU010000342.1:0-2909 GCA_964585075.1 uncultured Rhodobacterales bacterium | reverse complement strand
GGGTCGGGCCGAAGGCGCAGATCGGTCCGGAAGACGTAGCCCTCGGCGGTGTTGTCCGAAAGCGTCCGCGTCATCGCCCGGACCGCGCGCACGAGCGCCGCGCGGGCCTCCATGATGTCCTCCTCGGGGTAGCGGGACTCGTCGAAGAGGCAGATGAGATCGATGTCGGAGGAGTAGTTGAGCTCATGCGCGCCCATCTTGCCCATGGCGAGCGCAACGAGCCCCCCGGCCTCGGGGATGTCCGCCGCGCCCTGGCCGGGCAGCTTGCCCCGGCGGATCTCGTGGCCCACCGCCGCCTCCATCGCGCGCTGGCAGGCGAGGTCGGCGAAATCGGTGAGCGCGCCGGTGACGGTCTCGAGGGGCCAGACGCCGGCGAGATCCGCGAGCGCGACGAGGAGCGCGACGCGCCGCTTGGCGACCCGAAGCGCGCCGCCGAGATCGTCCGGCGCGGACTCGCGCAGCTCCCGGAAGATCGCGTCCCGGGCGTCCTCGGGGTCGTCGAAGGCAAGCGGCAGCCAGGCGGCCTCCTTCTCGACAAGGCCCTTGAGATAGGGGCTGCACCCCCCCGCCCCTTCCAGAAGCCGCGCGAGATCGCCCGCGGCCTCCGGGCAGGCGGCGGCGGTCTCGGCGCCGCGCTCGGGCTCGTAGGGGCGCGGCAGGCGGGCGATGCGGCTTGCGAAATCCATGGGCACGAAATGGACACTTCCCGCGGGCGGGGTCAATCTCCCGCCGCGCGCGGCGGCCGGCGAGATGCGATTCCCCTTGCTGCCGGCATCGCCAGCGCGCGGCGGAGACGAGAGAGGAGAGACGCATGAGCCGGAGCCTGAAACGCGTGCGCGCGGCGCTGGAGGCGGCGGGGATCGCCGCGGAGATCCGCGAACTCGGCGAGACGCGGACCGCGCTCCAGGCGGCCGAGGCCGCGGGCTGCGCGCTCGACCAGATCGTCAAGTCCATCGTCTTCCGGGGCAAGGAGACGGGCGAGGCGCTTCTCTTTCTCACCGCGGGCGGAAACCAGGTGGACGCGGAGAAGGCCGCGGCGCTCGCCGGCGAGCCGCTCGGCAAGGCCGATGCGGCGCTCATCCGCGCGCAGACGGGCTTCGCCATCGGGGGCGTCGCGCCGGTCGGGCACCTCTCGCCGCCCCGGGCCTGGCTGGATCCGCGGCTCATGGAGTTCGACGAGGTTTGGGCCGCCGGGGGGACGCCGCGCCACGTCTTCGCGCTGAACCCGGCCGACCTTCCGCGGATTTCCGGCGGGCAAGTGGCTGATTTCACGGCCGACGGCGAGAAAATGTAAAAAACTTTCACATCCACCCTTGCCAAGCGGCGGAACAGTGCCGATCTTGCTGAATGTGAAAGATATTCACATCGCAAACCGAAGCACGGAGACGCACATGACACCCGCCGCCACCGACTGGGACCGCGCCCGCCCCGGCAACTGGTTCTCGCGCGCCGAGGCGTGGCTCGACGGCCACGGCAAGGGCGCCTGGATCGCCGCGATGGTCCTCGGCTTCATCCTGTTCTGGCCCCTGGGCCTCGCCCTTCTCGTCTACATGATCTGGAGCAAACGCATGTTCGGCAAGTCCCGCCGCCGCGGCGCGAGCGCGCGCCACGGCTTCCACGCCATGACCTCTTCGGGCAATTCCGCCTTCGACGCCTACAAGGCGGACACGCTGCGGCGCCTCGAGGAGGAGCAGAAGAGCTTCCAGGAGTTCCTGGAGCGGCTGCGCGAGGCCAAGGACAAGGCGGAGTTCGACCAGTTCATGGAAGAGCGCGCCCGAGCCGCCCGCGCCACCCCCACGGAGGAGGACGGCGCCGCGCCCCGGGGCGCCTGAGCGCCGCGCTTGCCCGAAGCCCCGGCCCTTGCGGGCCGGGGCGCCCCCGTGCCAGAGGACAGCCATGCATTTCGACGCCGCCCCGCCCTTCCCCGACCCCGAGCGCCAGCCCGAGTTCTACGCGGGGGTGCCGGCCAAGCGCTTCTTCGCCTGGGTCGTGGACATGATCCTCGTTTTCCTGCTGGCGCTTCTCGTGGTCCCGCTCACGGCCTTCACGGGGCTCTTCTTCTTTCCCTTCCTCATGCTGGTCATCGGCTTCTTCTACCGCGTGGCCACGCTGGCGGGCGGCTCGGCCACCTGGGGGATGCGGCTCATGGCGATCGAGATCCGCGACGCGCGGGGCCACCGGCTCGATCTGCCGACCGCCCTGCTGCACACGCTCGGCTACACCGTCTCGATCGCGATCTTCCCGGTGCAGCTCGTCTCCATCGTGCTGATGCTGGTCACCAGCTACCGGCAGGGACTGACCGATCACGCGCTGGGCACCGTTGCGCTCAACCTGCGGGCCTGATCCCCGCCCAAACGGTCTTGGCGCGGCGGAAGGGGGTTGCTATCGTCTCCCGAGTTTCTAGGTGGAGGCGTCATGCGTCACACGCTGCCCATCGCGCCCCAGTTCTACGTGACGGCGCCGCAGGCCTGCCCCTATCTGGAGGGACGGATGGAGCGCAAGCTCTTCACCGCGCTCCAGGGCGAGAGCGCCGAGAAGCTCAACGACACCCTGTCGAAACAAGGCTTCCGGCGCTCGCAGAACGTCCTCTACCGGCCCTCCTGTTCGGATTGCGCGGCCTGCCTCTCGGCCCGGATCGACGTCGCGGCCTTCCGCCCGTCCAAGAGCCAGCGGCGCACGCTGCGCCGCAACGCGGGCCTTTCCCGCCGCGCGACCTCTCCCTGGGCGACGGAGGAGCAGTATGCGCTCTTCCGCCGCTATCTCGACAGCCGGCACGCCGACGGCGGCATGGCGGACATGGACGTCTTCGAGTTCGCCGCCATGATCGAGGAGACGCCGGTGCGCTCCCGCGTGGTCGAATACAGCGACCGCGACAGCGGCGAGCTGGTGGCCGTCTGCCTGACCGACGT
>CAZPCU010000341.1:0-2912 GCA_964585075.1 uncultured Rhodobacterales bacterium | reverse complement strand
GGACCTGCTGAAGTTCGGTCTCATCCCGGAATTCGTCGGCCGGCTGCCGGTGATCGCCACGCTCGAGGATCTCGACGAGGACGCTCTGGTGACGATCCTCACCCAGCCGAAGAACGCGCTCGTGAAGCAGTACCAGCGCCTCTTCGAGCTGGAGGACGTGCAGCTCACATTCACGGACGAGGCGCTGCAGGCGATCGCCAAGCGCGCCATCAAGCGCAAGACCGGCGCGCGGGGCCTGCGCTCCATCCTCGAGGACATCCTTCTCGACACGATGTTCGAACTGCCCGGCATGGACGGCGTCACGGAAGTCGTCGTCAACGAGGAGGCGGTCACCTCGGACGCCAAGCCGCTCATGATCTACGCCGATCAGAAGAAGGAAGGTGCGAGCGCCGGCTGACGACCCCGGCGCTCCGCCAGATCTTCACCGGGCCGCCCTTCGAAGAGCCGGCCGCAAGGGTGCTCTCTGCCGAGCCCCGGGGGCGCGAGATGAAGACCGGGGATCGAGACACGGCGCGTCTTCGCCGAGCGGCCACTGGACCTCGCCCGCAGGCTGGTCCATACGGGGGCAGCGACAGCCGGAGGCATCCATGGGCATCCTCAGTTTCCTCAACCGCGCGGTCACCTGGTGGAACGGCCAGACCCTCGGCACCCAGCTCTTCACGTGGCGCAACGGCGTCAGGGTGGGCGAGGATTCGCAGGGCAACATCTTTTACCGCACGGAGGACGACAGCAAGCGTTGGGTCGTCTTCAACGGCGAGGCCGAGGCGAGCCGCGTCGATGCGGACTGGCATGGCTGGCTGCACCGGACCTGGGACGAGCCGCCGAACGAGCGCCCGCTGCCGCACAAGTCCTGGGAGAAGCCGCACCAGGAGAACCTCACCGGCACCCCGCTCGCCTACGCGCCGCCCGGCTCGATCCGCCGCGACGAGCCAGAGGCGCAGCGCGACTATGAGCCCTGGGTTCCGGAGTAGGCTGCCATGTCCGATCACAGGGCGGAAGTTCTCGTGGGCGGCGTGGTGCTCGCGGCGGCGATCGGTTTCGTCGTCTATGCGGGGCAGATCACCGGCTTCTCGCGCGATGGCGACAGCTACCAGCTCACGGCGAGCTTCCGGTCTCTCGAAGGCGTGACGGTCGGGACGGACGTGCGCCTCGCCGGGGTCAAGATCGGAACGGTGACGGACATCAGCCTCAATCCCGAAACCTACCGTGCCGATACCGTGCTTGCGGTGCGGGAAGGTGTGCAGATTCCCGACGACAGCGCGGTCCTCGTCGCCTCGGAGGGGCTGCTAGGCGGCAACTACGTCGAGATCTCACCGGGGGGGTCGTACTTCTACCTCGAGCCGGGGGAGGAGATCCTCGACACCCAGAGCGCGGTCAGCCTCGTCTCGCTTCTTCTCAAGTTCTTCACCGAGGGCAACGAGTGATCCGCGCCGCCGCAATCGCGCTCGGTCTTGCCGCGATCGCCCTGCCGTCGGCCGCGCAGCAGGCGACCGAGCGCGGCGCGGGCGCGGTGCTCCGCGGCCTCGACAAGATCAGCGGGGCGGTGGAGGACGTGCGCCTCGTGAATGGCGCCCAGGTGTCCCTCGGGCGGCTGGAGATCTCGCTGCGCGAATGCCGCTATCCCGAGGGCGACCCCTCCGGGGACGCCTGGGCCTATCTCGTGATCCGCGAGGCGGGCATCTCCGAGCCCATCTTCAGCGGCTGGATGACCGCGGCCTCGCCCGCGCTCAACGCCCTCGACCATGCGCGCTACGATGTCTGGGTGTTGCGCTGCATCGCCTCGTGAGCGCAGGCGGGCAGGGGCGGTGCGGTGAAGTCGGCGTCTCCTTCCAGCGCGGCGCGCAGGCGGCGATGATACTCCGCACGGCTGATCTCCACCGCGCCGAGCGAGGCGAGGTGCGGTGTCAGGAACTGCGTGTCGAAGAGCTGGAACCCGGCGCGGCCGAGCCGATCCACCAGGTAGGCGAGCGCGATCTTGGAGGCGTCGGTGCGGCGGGAGAACATGCTCTCTCCGAAATAGGCGGCACCCAGCGTCACACCGTAGACTCCGCCGGCCAGCTCGCCGTCCATCCAGACTTCCACCGAGTGGGCATGCCCCATCCGGTGCAGCGCCTTGTAGAGGCGGCGGATCTCGTCGTTGATCCAGGTCTCGGCGCGGTCGGCGCAGGCCTCCATGACCGCCTCGAAGGCGGCGTTCACCGTCACCGCGAAGCCGCCCCGGCGCATCCGCCGCGCGAGCGAGCGGGATATGTGGAAGCGGTCGAGTTCGAAGATGCCGCGGCGGCGCGGGTCCACCCAGAAGATTGCGTCGTCCTCGCGGTGCTCCGCCATGGGGAAGAGCCCCATGGCGTAGGCGTGCAGCACCAGCTCGGGCGTGAGCGCGCTGTCCTCTCCGGCGGGCGGCAGGCCGCTCATGTCGCGCCGGGCGCTAGGCGTCGAGGGTCTTCTCCAGCCATGTCTCCAGCCAGTGGATGGTGTAGTCGCCCGACTGAACGGCCGGCTCGTCGAGGAGCCGGCGGAAGAGGGGGATCGTGGTGTCCACCCCGTCCACGATCAGCTCTCCGAGCGCCCGGTTGAGCCGCGCCAGCGCCTCGGCCCGGTCGCGGCCGTGCACGATGAGCTTTCCGATGAGGCTATCATAGTAGGGCGGGATCACGTAGCCGTCGTAAAGAGCCGAGTCCATCCGCACGCCGAGACCGCCCGGCGCGTGATACTGGGTGATCCGGCCCGGAGACGGCGCGAAATCCGGAAGACGCTCGGCATTGATGCGCACCTCGATGGCGTGCCCGTTGATGGCGAGCTCCTCCTGCGTGAAGGAGAGCGGATAGCCTTCGGCGACGCGGATCTGTTCGCGCACCAGATCGACGCCGTAGATCGCCTCGGTGACGGGGTGTTCCACCTGGAGGCGCGTG
>CAZPCU010000340.1:0-2913 GCA_964585075.1 uncultured Rhodobacterales bacterium | reverse complement strand
CCTGTCTCTCCGCCACAGTGGGGTTCCGCCGTGCGCCGGCGCTCGGTAGATCGCCGCGTCCACCGCCCTTTCGTTCCGCCAGATCCATCCGTGCCCGGGCCAGTCAGCGGCCGGGGTGCATTCCGCCGGGCCGGATCGGGGCGCGGTCTGGCATCTCCATCTTCCCGGCATATCCCCCGGCACGTGCCGGACGACTCCGGCGGCACGCGCGCGGCCCGTCGCGGAAAGCGGGCGGTGGCCCGCCCGGGAGGCAGCGCCAGGCGGGCGCAGGTTCAAAACTCCGCCCAGGCGTCGGACGGCGGTGCACCCCCGCCGCCCCCTGCGGCGGCGCGCATCACCGACCTCGGCGGCGGGGCCGCCGGCGCAGGCGCGGCCCGGCGCGCAGGTTCTGCGGCCGCGGCAGGCATGTCGGTGAGCGAGAAGCGCCCGAGCGCCTCGGTAAGGCGCTCGGCCTCGCTGTTGAGCTGGTGGCTCGAGGCGGTCGCCTCCTCGATGGCGGCCACGTTCTGCTGGGTCACCTGGTCGAGCTGGTTGATGCCGGTGTTGATCTCCTGCAGGCCCACCGCCTGCTCCCGCGCGGAGGTGGCGATGTCGGTGACGAGCTCGGCGACCGTGCCCACGCGCGCCACGATGCGCTCCAGCGCGTCGCCGGTGCGCCCGACGAGCTTGCCGCCCTGCTCCACCTGCGCCGCGCTCTTGGAGATGAGCGCCTGGATCTCCTGCGCGGAGCCCGAGGCACGCTGCGCCAGCGCGCGCACCTCGGAGGCCACGACGGCGAAGCCGCGCCCCGCCTCCCCGGCGCGGGCCGCCTCCACCCCGGCGTTGAGGGCGAGCAGATTGGTCTGGAAGGCGATGTCGTCGATCACCCCGATGATCCGCGTGACCTGGCGCGAGGACTCCTCGATCTCGCGCATCGCCTCAACGGCGCTCACCACCACCTCGCCGCTCGATTCGGCCTCGCTGCGCGCCTCGCCCACGGCCTGGTCGGCCTCGCCCGCCTTCTCGGCGGCGGATTTCACGCTGGCGGTCAGCTCGTCGAGCGCCGCGGCCGATTCCTCGAGCGTGGCGGCCTGCGATTCGGAGCGCCGCGAGAGCTCGCTCGCCCCCTGGGCCACCTCCCCGGCATTGGCCTTCACCGTGCTCGCGCTCGCCTGGACCTGCGCGATGAGCGCGCCGAGCGTTTCCGCCAGCGCGTTGAAGTCGCGGCAGAGCTTGCGGGTCGCCTCGTCGAGGTCGGGATCGTCGCCGCCCTCCACGCGGGCGTCGAGCGCGCCGCCGGAGAGCGCGCCGAGCTGCTCGCCCAGGCGCGCGAAGACCGCGGCGCGCCGCTCCTCCAGGGCGCGCTGCACCGCGCGCTCCGACTCGGCCTCGCCGAGCGCGCGGCCGAGATTCTCCAGGTTGCGCGCGATCGTGCCGATCGCGTCCTGCCGCTCTGTCCCCGCGATCTCGGCGCCGTGCTCGCCGTCGGCGATGCGGATGACGCCTTCGGCCACGTGCTCCACCGAGCGGGTGATGACGCGGCTGATCAGGTAGGCCGCCACGGAGCCGAGCCCGAGCGCGCAGAGCACCGCCAGAAGAAACTCCATGCGCGTGCGCTCGGCCCGCCTTTCGGACGTCACCTTGACGTCCTGAACGCGGGCCTGCAGCGCCTCCTCCACCGCGTCGAGTTCGGCCTCGATGCGCCGCGCCTCGGGATTGAGCGTCTCCTCGAAGATCTGGATGCGGGACATGTTGTTCGCCGCCTCGGCGCGCGCGAAGTCGGCGCCGAAGGCGGCGGCGGCGGCGGCGAGCCGCTCGATCTCGGCGGCGCGGGCGGGATCGCGCGCCTCTTCCGGGACGGCCGTGCCGAAGACCTCCCTGATGCGCCCGCGCATGTCGGAAATCTCCGCGAGGTTGGCGCGCACCTCCGCCGCGCCTTCGGCGTCGCCGCCATGGAAGTCGAGCGCGGCGAGATGCGCCTGCATCATGTCCTCCTTCAGGTTGCCCACGAATTCCGACTGGGCGGCGAGGGCCGAGGCCAGCCGAAGATCGCCCGTGGTCCGGTCGAGCTTGAGAAAGGACATGCCCGCCACCGCGAGCGTGACGAGGGTGAGAACGGCGGCGAGGCCGAAGATCTGGTGGCCGAGCCCGAATCTGCGCATCGGAATCTCCTCGGATGATGTGACAGGCGCCGGGGCGCTTCGGCCAAGCATGGCCCGTCGTGCCTGAAGAGCGGGTAAACGGCCGACGGGCAAAGCCTCCGCCCCGGTTAACCGCGCCTTCACGGCTCTCTGGCAGCAAGGGCGAACCCGGTCGAGGAGGTGCAGATGACGGATCCGCCCACGCCGCGCGCGCCCGACGCCGCGATCCTCGCGCCGATCGTCGCCCGGCTCGCGGCCGAGCTCGAAGCCGCGGCGGAAACCGCCGCCGCGCTCGATGCCGCGCTCGCGCCGGGCAGCGCGGACGCAAAGGCCGGGACGCACAGGAAGGCCGCCGCCCTTCAGGAGCTCGACAGGCTGCGCCAGCTATGCGCCGATCTCGCGTGCTTCCAGAGGCGCCTCGCCACCGCCCTGGATGCCGGCGCGCCGTTGTCCGGCCCGGCCTTGGCGGAGGGGCTGCAGCTTCGGCAGGTGGCCGACCGCCTGGCCGGGCGCGCGGCGGCGGCGGAGCATGGCGCGCAGGAGACCGGACAGGTGGAGATCTTCTGAGTTCACCGGCCCGGTTCTAGAGGAGATCGAGCTCCCCCGGCCCGGCCCCGCCGGCGGCGGGCGGTGTGGCGGGCGCGTCACGGCGTCGGGTGCCAGCGCGTCGGGCAGGACCATCTGCTGGGCGAGCCCGCTTCGAGGCCAGTAGCGCAGCTTGCGCGCACGCTCGCCGCCGACGTCGTATCCGATGCAGGGGATTCCCTCGTTTCGCAGGAACCAGAAGGCGAAC
>CAZPCU010000339.1:0-2944 GCA_964585075.1 uncultured Rhodobacterales bacterium | reverse complement strand
GCGGATCCGCTCGAAGATGTCCCCGAACAGGTCGAGCTGCTCGTAGACGCTGGCGGACTTCTCGCTCTCCTGCGCCAGGAGCGGGCCGGCGATCTGGGTCGTCGCGACGATCCCGGCCAGCGTGCCGCCCAGCGCGGCCATTACGAATTTCTTCATCTGCTCAGTCCTTCTCGCTTCGGAACCACGCAAGCGGATCCTCGGGCTCCCCGCCGGCCCTGACTTCAATATAGAGCGTCTCGCTCCGGTCTCTTCCAGCCCCATCACCCGACTGTGACAGGAGCGCCCCGATCCGCGGATCCTCGCCGCCCATGAGACCCACCGGGCTTCCCTCCGGCAACACCTCGCCGATCTCGCCGAACACCACGTCGAGCCCCGCGAGGACGAAGAGCACCCCGGCCTGCGGTTCGAGCATGGAGACCTGCCCGTAATCCAGCAAGGGGCCGCGGTAACGGATCGTCGCCGCCGCCGGTGTGGTGACCAGCGCGCGCGGCCGCGTCGCCACCACGATCCCGGGGCGCACGATACCGGCGGCGTCGGCCTCGCCCGCCCCCCGGATCACGGTGCCCTGCACGGGCAGCGGCAGGTCGCCCTTGCGCTGGGCGACCGGGGGCAGGCGCACCGTCGTCTCGTCCTCGACGATGCCCGAAAGCCCGCTTGCGAAGCCCTCGAGCGTCTCGGTGGCCGCGATCAGGATCTGCATGCCCACCGGGTCCGCCGTGAAGCGCCGCGGCAGGTCGGTGCGTTCGGCCACGGCCTGGCTGAGCGCGGTCCGCGCCGCCTGGACGCCCAGGAGACCCTCCTCGACACGCCGCGCGGCGTCTTCCTGGAGCGCGCGCAGCATCGCCACTTCCTCGAGATCGCGGGCGAGCCGGTCGGCCTCGGAGTGCAGCGCCGGCATCACCTCCGCGACCAGCATCCCCGCGCGCGCGGTTCCGAGCGGCCCCGACGGGTGGAGCGTGAGCAAAGGCCCCGGCGCGGCGCTCATGGACTGGAGCGCGCCCAGAAGGCGGGCGACCTCCGCCTCCCGCGAGTCGAGCTCCAGCGTGAGCTGGCGCTCGCGGATGGACACGGCGCGCAGCCCTTCGCGCATCGCGGCGAGCCCCGCCTCGAATCCCCGGACCGTGTCGGTCAGCGCGGCGACGCGGTCCCGCGCCGTCTCCGCCGCGTCGAGCGCCTGCGCCGCCTCCTCCAGTTCCGCGATCGCGGCGCGCGCGGCCGCCGCCGGGTCGGTCTCCGCCGCCGCAGCGGCTGGAACGAGGAGCAGCAGGAGCGCCAGCAGCGGTCTCATCGCGCGATCAGGCTCCGCCCCGTCATCTCCGGGGGCGCCTCGAGCCCCATGAGGTCGAGCACCGTGGGCGCAAGGTCGGCCAGCCGCCCGCCGCCGCGGAGCCGCGCGCCCGTCGGCCCGCCCACGAGGATCACCGGCACCGGGTTCATGGTGTGGGCGGTGTGCGGCCCGCCGGTGTCCGGATCGACCATCATCTCGCAGTTCCCGTGATCGGCAGTGACGATCATCGCGCCCGCCGCCGCGGTCAGGGCTTCCAGCGCGCGGCCGAGCCCGTCATCCACCGCCTCGCAGGCCCGGACCGCCGCGGCGAGGTCGCCGGTATGGCCCACCATGTCCGGGTTCGCGTAGTTCACGACGATCAGATCGTAACCCGCGCCGATCGCCTCCACCAGCTTGTCGGTCACCTCGCCCGCGGACATCTCGGGCGCGAGGTCGTAGGTCGCCACCTTGGGCGAGGGCGCCATGTAGCGGTCCTCGCCCGCGGCGGGGGTTTCCTCTCCGCCGCTGAGGAAGAAGGTGACGTGAGGGTATTTCTCCGTCTCGGCGAGGCGGAACTGGCGGAGCCCGTGGGCGGCCACCCAGGCGCCGAGCGTGTTCGGAATCTCTTCGGTCGGAAAGAGTGCGTCCATGTAGGCGTCGTGCGCGTCCGAGTAGGACACCATGCCGAGACGGGCGGCGAGTTCGGGGCGCGGGCCGGTCTCGAAGGCGTCGAACCCCGGCTCGGCCAGGGCGCGCGTGAACTCCCGCGCCCGGTCCGCGCGGAAGTTCAGGCAGAAGACGCCGTCGCCGTCCGCCATGCCGGTGAAGTCGCCGACCTCCACGGGCCGCAGGAACTCGTCGGTCAGCCCGTCGGCATAGCCCGCGGCGACGGCCTCCGCGGCGCTCGTCGCGCGGGGGCCCTCGCCCTTCACGATGGTCTCGTAGGCCAGCGCGATCCGGTCCCAGCGGTTGTCGCGGTCCATGGCGTAGTAGCGCCCGGTGACGGTAGCGATATAGGCGCCCTGCGGCAGCTCCGCCTCCAGCCGGGCGATGTAGCCCTGGGCGGATTTCGGCGCGACGTCCCGCCCGTCGGTGAGCGCATGGATGGCGACCGCGACGCCCTCGTCCGTGATCGTGCGGGCCGCCGCGAGCATGTGATCGAGGGAGCCATGGACGCCTCCGTCGGAGACGAGGCCCCAGAGATGCGCGATCCCGCCCGTTCGCGTCAGCGCCTCGATGAACTGCCGGAGCGCCGGGCGTTCGGCGAAGCGGCCCTCCGAAATCGCGAGGTCGATTCGGCCGAGATCCATCGTCACGACGCGCCCTGCGCCGATGTTCATGTGCCCCACCTCGGAATTGCCCATCTGGCCCTCGGGAAGCCCCACGTCCGGGCCGTGGGTGACGAGCGTCTCGTTCGGACACTCCGCCATCAGCCGGTCGAAATTGGGTGTCCGCGCGAGGGCGGGCGCGTTGGCCTCCGTCTCCGCGCGCAGGCCCCAGCCATCCAGAATGCACAGCACCACCGGTTTCGGAGCGCCCATCGCCCTGCCCCTTTCGTTCCTCGCCACGCGCCCTTCTAGCGCCGCCGGCGGCGGGATTGAACCTCGCGCGGCGGCGCGCGGCGGAAAAACTCCGCTCCGGGTCAGGCCCGGTGATAGGGCGTGCCGGCGAGGATCG
>CAZPCU010000338.1:0-2944 GCA_964585075.1 uncultured Rhodobacterales bacterium | reverse complement strand
TGATCTTCGCCGGCCTGACGGCGTTCCACACCCAGGAGATCAAGAGCAACTACGTGGCCCATGCCGCGCAGGGCGATCAGGAGTGGCTGGACAAGGCCGCGTATAACGGCGCGCTCTCGCTCTACATCAGCTTCCTGAACATGTTCCAGTTCCTGCTCATGTTCATGGGGCAGCAGGAATAGGCCGGAATCCAGTCCGGGAAACGCGTGAAGGGCCGGTCCTGCGACCGGCCCTTTTCGTTGCGCCGCGCGCGGCTCAGATCGCCACGTGAAAGAGCCGCCCGACGCCCGCGGTGACGGCCATGGCGAGCCCGCCCCAGAGAAGCACCCGCAGAATCGCCGGCGGCAGGGGGGCCCCGCCCGCCCAGGCGCCCACGGCCCCGAGAAGCGCGAGCGCGGCCATGGCGACCGCGGCCACGATGGCGAGCGCCCCGCCCCCGGCCGGGGCGAGCGCCGCCGCCGCGAGAGGAAGCCCCGCGCCGAGCGCGAAGGCGGCGGCCGAGGCGAGGGCCGCGCGCATGGGTTCGGGCGGCGCGGAGTGGCTGAGCCCGAGCTCCTCGCGCGCATGGGCGTCCAGCGCGTCGTGCTCGGTCATCTGGCGGGCCACCTCCACGGCGAGGGTCTCCGAGACGCCCCGCGCCTCGAGCCCGCCCGCGAGTTCCTCCAGCTCGTAATCGGGATCCTCCGCCAGCGCGCGGCGCTCGCGCTCGAGGTCGGCCGCCTCGGAGTCCGACTGAGCGGCCACCGAGACGTATTCCCCCGACGCCATGGAGAAGGCGCCGGCCGTCAGCCCCGCCAGGCCGGTGAGCAGCACAGCGGGGCGGTCCATCCCCGCGGCGAGCACGCCCGCGAGCAGGCTCGCGGTGGAGACGATCCCGTCATTGGCGCCCAGCACCGCCGCGCGCAGCCATCCGGTCCGGGTGACGTAGTGACCTTCCTTCGGCATCGTCTCGTTTCGATTGCAACTCACTCGCGGGAGGGCGGATACGAAAAGGGCCACGCGCGCGGCGTGGCCCCTCGTCGGTCGTTCGGCCGGCTCAGATCACTTGATCTTGCCTTCCTTGTATTCGACGTGCTTGCGCGCCACCGGGTCGTATTTCCGGATGGTGAACTTCTCGGTCATGGTGCGGGCGTTCTTCTTGGTGACGTAGAAGTGCCCGGTGCCCGCCGTCGAGTTCAGGCGGATCTTGATGGTCGTCGGCTTCGCCATGGTCCTACTCCTGCAACGGAGGGCGAGCCCCCGTGAAATTCCTGAAGCCTGCCTTTTACTGCCGGCGCTTCGCGTGTCAACCGGATTCCCGGACCGCCGGTAGCCGGCGGGGCCCGGATCCAGGCAAATCCGCGCGGAGGGCCTGTAAGCCGGATTCTGTCCGGGGGCGCGAACGCCCCCTGGATGGCCATTCGTCTGGACGCGCGGTCGCCCGCGCGCCTCGAGCTGCCAACCCGGACCTCTGGGCCGAAGCGCGCCCTGCGGAGCGGCCGCCCCGCGCGAGGTCCCTATTCGGCATTGCTCCCGGTGGGGCTTGCCGTGCGGCCGCCGTTGCCGGAGGCCCGGTGGGCTCTTACCCCACCGTTTCACCCTCACCCGCATGAGCTGCGGGCAGACTGTTCTCTGTGGCGCTTTCCGTCGGGTTTCCCCGCCCGGGCGTTACCCGGCACCGTCGCTTCATGGAGTCCGGACTTTCCTCGACCCCGAGGGGCCGCGGCCATCCGACCCTCCGCGCCTCGTCGAGATAGGCACGCGCGCGCCGCCGGTCAATCCCCGCCCCGGCAGGGCCAGCGCCCGGCGAGCCCCGCCATGAGCGCGCGGTCGGCGTCGCTGAGCGGCCCCCGGCCCCAGGGCCGGAAGCGCCGCCGGAAGGCGTCGAGCACCACCGCTTCGGCGTCCGCGGCGTCCTCGGGCGGGCGGTAGCCCGCGCGCCGCGCATCCGTCAGGAAATCGCCGGGCGCGGCCGGTTCGGGCCAGACGGCGAGGCCCAGCCGCGCGAGGCGCCGCCAGTCGAAGCGCGGCCCCGGGTCGTGCTTGCGCCCGAGCGCCGTGTCGGCATGGCCGAGCACCCGCTCGGGCGGGATCGCCCAGCGCGTCAGCACGCCCGAGAGAAGGCTATCGAGCGCGGCCATCTGCGCCGCCGCGAAGGGATGATCGCCGCGGTTGTCGAGCTCGATCCCGATCGAGCGGGAGTTGACGTCGCCGACGCCGCCCCAGGCGCCCGCCCCCGCGTGCCAGGCCCGCGCCTCCTCCGCCACGAGCTGCCAGACCGCGCCGTCGGCCCCCACGAGGTAGTGCGCCGAGACCTCGGCCGCCGGATCGCAGAGCCGCTCCAGCGCGGCCTCTGCGCCATCCATGGCGGTATAGTGCAGGATCACGAGGTCGGGCCGCGCGCCGCCCCGGCGCGGCCCGAAACTGGGCGAGGGATGCCAGCGGGGCGCGCTCAGCCGCGCACGGCCGCGCGGAAGGGCGCGGGGTTCCAGCCGCAGGCGTAGCCGTCCCCGTCGGGATCGAGCCCGCGCGGATCGCGCTCGGGCCCGCCACGGGCGAGGAAATCCGCCTGTGCGAGATCGGGAGAGGCGTAGGCCGCGCAGTTGCGCCGGAACCGCGCCTCGGCGTTGATGCCCGACCGGCTCCAGACCCGGGTTCCCACCGGGTGCGAGGTCTCGAGCGCGTAGGCGACGATGTTGGGCTCGCCGGAGCCTCTCCGCTCCGGCAGCGCCTGCGGCTCGATCACCTGGTACTGGGCCTGCGCGCGGGCGAGGCGCTCGGCGTCGCTTTCGATGCCGCGCCGCTCCGAGACCGCCTCGAAGTCGTTCTCGTCCGAGAGGCCGGGGTTGTTGAGCGTGAAGGGCGGCGGGTTGGACGGGGAGGCCTGCACCGGCATCTGCCCGGAGTTGCGCGCCCGCGCCTCGGCGTCGGCCGCCTTCTCGCCGAGAGCCTCTGAAGTGCTCGA
>CAZPCU010000337.1:0-2982 GCA_964585075.1 uncultured Rhodobacterales bacterium | reverse complement strand
AGATAGAGCTCCTGCAGGTCGGGCGGGGAGGGCTTTATCAGCACCTGGAACTGGTAGTAGTGCTGCAGCCGGTTCGGGTTCTCGCCGTAGCGCCCGTCGGTCGGGCGGCGCGAGGGCTGGACATAGGCCGCAGCCCAGGGCTTCGGCCCGAGCGCGCGCAGCGTGGTCGCCGGGTGGAAGGTGCCCGCGCCCACCTCCATGTCGTAGGGCTGGAGCACCGCGCAGCCCTTCTCGGCCCAGTAGAGCTGCAGCCGCAGGAGCACCTCCTGGAAGCTGCGCGGCTTCGTCGTCGCCTCTGCCATGCCTGCCTCGCGCCTCGGGAACGCGCCTTACCTATGCCGGTGCGGCATCGCGGTCAATCGCGCCCGCCGAACCGTGCGGCCACGGGAAATTCCCCCTCGCAACGGCGCCGGCTTGCGATAAAGTCCCCCGCGCAGGCAAGCCAACGGAAAAGAGCTGTGATGGTCAGGTTTCTCGCCGTCTTCTGTGTCGTTCTTCTCGCCCTTCTCCGGCCGGCGGCGGCCCAGGACGCGGGAGAGCAAGTCTGGGTCCAGGTGGAGGCGCTGCCCAGTCTCCAGGAGGCGCAGGACCGCGCGCGCGCCTACGCCGCAAGGCTGCCCGACGTGAGCGGCTTCTCCCTCGGCACGGGGTGGTACGCGATCGCGCTCGGCCCCTACGCGCGGGACGACGCGACGACGCTTCTCTTCCGCTACCGCAGCCAGGGGCTCATTCCCTCCGACAGCTACATCGCGCGGAGCTCCGACTACGGCCAGCAGTTCTGGCCCGTGGGCGCGCCCCCGCTCGACCGTCCCGCCGCGCCGCTGCCCGGCACGGGCGAGATCGTCGCCGAGCCCGCGCCGGAGCCCGAGCCCGAGCCCGCCGACGAGACCCCGGCGGAGGCGCGGCGCAGCGAGGCGGCGCTCACCCGCGAGGAGCGCGTCGAGCTCCAGGAGGCGTTGCGCTGGGCCGGCTTCTACGGCGGCGCGATCGACGCGGCCTTCGGGCGCGGCACGCGCGGCGCCATGGCCGACTGGCAGGCCGCCAATGGGTACGAGGCGACCGGCATCCTTACGACGCGCCAGCGCGCGGAGCTCCTGGGGCAATACAACGCCATCTTCGAGGAACTGGGCCTCGCCAGCGTCGTGGACGACGCCGCGGGCATCGAGATGCTGCTGCCGATGGGGGCGGTCGCCTTCGACCGCCACGAGTATCCCTTCGCCCATTACGAGGCGACGGGCACGGTGGAGAACGCCCGCGTCCTGCTCATCAGCCAGGCGGGCGACCGCGACACCCTTGCGGGCCTCTTCGACATCATGCAGACGCTCGAGATCGTGCCGCCCGAGGGCCCGCGCGCGCGCCGGGGCGATCGCTTCACCCTGGAAGGCCGGAACGCCGAGATCGCCTCCTACACGGAAGCGTCGCTCGAAGGCGGCCGCATCAAGGGCTTCACCCTCGTCTGGCCCACGGGCGACGAGGCACGCCGGAAGCGCCTGCTCGAGGAGATGCGCGAAAGCTTCACCCGCCTCGCCGGCGTGCTGCCGCCGAGCGCCGGCAGCGACGACGGGCAGGTGGTGGACCTCGTCTCGGGGCTCGCCGTGCGGGTGCCGAAGCTCTCCCGCTCGGGCTTCTACATCGACGGGCGCGGCACGGTGCTCACCACCGCCGAAGCCGTCCGGGGCTGCGGGCGGATCACCCTCGACGGCGAGTTCGAGGCGCAGCTCGTGACGCTGGACGAGGCGCTCGGGGTGGCGGTGCTGCGCCCGGCCTCCACCCTCGCGCCGGCCGAGGTGGCGGCCTTCTCGGAGGGGCCGGCGCGGCTACGCTCCGAGGTGGCGGTGTCGGGCTATTCCTTCGGCGGCCAGCTGACGGCGCCCACGCTCACCTTCGGCAGGCTCGCCGGGATGAACGGGCTTCAGGGCGAGACGGAGGTCAAGCGGCTCGAGCTCGCCGCGCTGCCGGGCGACGCGGGCGGGCCCGTCTTCGACGAGACCGGCGCGGTGGTGGGCATGCTCCTGCCCCCGCCCGACGGCGACCGGCGCCTGCCCGAGGACGTCCGCTTCGCCGCGAAAACCGGCGCGCTTTTGCCGGTGATCGAGGCGGCGGGCGTGCCGGCCCGGGCCGCGCCGTCCGCCCCCGCCATCGCGCCCGAGGACCTGACGCGGCGCGCGAGGGCCATGACCGTGCTGGTGAGCTGCTGGGAGTGACGCCGCCCGGCGCGCACCCTCAGGCGCGCCAGAACAGCGGGAGGAAGAGCACGACCACGGCGAGCAGCTCGAGCCGCCCCGCGAGCATGGCGATGCACATGATCCACTTGGCCGTGTCGGGAAGCGCATCGAGGGCGCCCGTAGGTCCGGGCAGTTCGCCGAAGGCGGGCCCGATGTTGAAGAGCGACGTCCATGCGGCCGTGAGCGCGTCGAGGAACGGCAGGCCCAGGAGGGCGAGGCTGGTGGACAGGGCGCCGAGCGAGAGGATGAACAGCGTGAAGAGCGCCATGACGGAGGTGACGACCTGATCGGGGACGGTTTGCCCCTCGTAGCGCAAGCTGATCTGCCGGTGTGGCTCGCGGATCTTCAGGATCTGCACGCGGATCGCCCTGAGCAGAATCTGGTATCGGAAGATCTTGATCGAACAGGCGGTCGATCCGGTGCAGCCGCCGATCATGCCGACGACGAACAGGATCGTGAAGGGCATCGCGCCCCAGGCCGTGACATCGCCCGCTCCGTAGCCCGTTCCGGTGAAAATGGATACGAGATTGAACAGCCGCAGCCGCGCGCCCTCCTCGTCGGGCACGCCGGTGACGGCCCATTCGTAGGCAAGCATCAGCGCGAAGGCGTAGGCCACCCATCGAAAGAAGGTTCTCACCTGCGTGTCGCGCCAGAGCGGCGCCGGGTTGCCGTAGGTCAGCTGCATCAGGCGCACGAAGGGCAGCGCCCCGAGCAGCATGAACAGTGTCGCCGCGTATTGAGGCGCGCCGGGAAATGC
>CAZPCU010000336.1:0-2985 GCA_964585075.1 uncultured Rhodobacterales bacterium | reverse complement strand
CGGCCTGGCAGCCCGCCTCGGCCCCGCTGATCGAGGCGTTGTATTTCACCAGCCCGCCGATGGCCGCGGCGGTCAGCAGGAAGTCCTCCACCCGGCTTTCCGCCGCGCCCGGCACATGGTCGAGCCAGTAGCGGATCACCGCGGGCACCACGCCCGCCGCGCCGTTCGTCGGCGCGGTGACCACCTGCCCCCCGGCGGCGTTCTCCTCGTTCACCGCCATGGCATAGACGCTCATCCAGTCGTTGATCGTGTGGGGCGGGGTCAGGTTCATCCCCCGCTCGGACAGGAGCTTTTCGTGGATGCCGTGCGCCCGGCGCCTGACCCCGAGACCGCCCGGCAGCGTGCCGTCGGCGGCGAGCCCGCGATCGATGCAGTCGGCCATGACCTGCCAGATCCGCCGCGTCCCGGCGCGGAGCTCGTCCGCTCCCCGGCGGGTGAGCTCGTTCGCGCGCTTCATCTCGGCGATGGACTTGCCGGACGTCTCGGCCATCCGCAGCATCTCGGCGGCGGACTTGAAGGGGTAGGGGACGGGCGCGCCCTCCTCGGTGTCCTTGCCCGCGGCGAGCTCCTCCTCGGTGAGCACGAAGCCGCCGCCCACCGAGTAGTAGGTCTCCTGCAGGATCACGTCGCCCTGCGCGTCCGTGGCCATCAGGATCATCCCGTTGGCATGGCCCGGAAGCGCCGGGCCGAAGTCGAAGCGGAGATCCTCCCGCGGATCGAAGGCGAGCGGCGGCAGACCCCCGGGCGCGAGCGTCTTGGTCTCGCGGATGCGCTCCAGCGCCGCGTCGGCCTTCTCGCGGTCGTAGCTTTCGGGATCGAAGCCCGCGAGGCCGAGGATCGTCGCGCGGTCGGTCGCGTGGCCCACGCCCGTGTAGGCGAGCGAGCCGTGCAGGCTCGCCTTCACGCCGGCCACCGCGAAGGGCGCGGCGCGGATCATGTCCAGGAAACGGGCGGCGGCGACCATCGGCCCCATGGTGTGGGAGGACGAGGGGCCGATGCCGACCTTGAACATCTCGAAGACGGAAAGAAACATCAGGTGGCCGATCCTTCCGGTGGCGTTGCAAGGCGTGGCGTGGTGAAGGGCGCGGGGCCGAGCCCTTCGGCGGCGACGGCGGCGGCCACGCTCGGGCGGGTCTCCAGCCCTGCCGCCATCGCCCTCAGATGTGGGTAATCGTCGAGGCGGAACCAACCCGTGCCGCCCTCGGGGTAGAGCGCGGACCACCTGAGCAGGGGCGCGAGGTAGAGGTCGAGCGCCGAGGGCACCTTCGCCCCGAGCCAGGCCGGGCGGGCCGCCGCCGCGGCCTCGACGTGGCCCCAGTGACCGGCGAGCGCGGCGCCCATCCTGTCGCGGAGCGCCTGTCCGGCGGCCGCGTCCCCGCCCACGAAACGCGCGGGATGAAACAGCATCCGAAGCCCCGCGTGCAGCGTGTTGGAGGCGAAGAAGAGCCATTTCAGGAAATCTCCGCGCTCCGGCGCGTCCGGCGCGTCCGGCGCGTCCGGCGCGGGGGCGAGGGCGCCGTGGCGGTCGGCCAGCCAGAGCAGGATCGCCGCCGTCTCGAAGATCGCGCCCGCGGGCGTCTCCAGCACGGGGATGAGGCCCGCCGGGTTGAGCGCGAGGTAGGCGGGGCTTTTCTGCGCGCCCCGCGCACGGTCCACGAGCGCGGCGTCGTAGGGCTGGCCGAGCTCCTCCAGCGCCAGGCGCACGGCAAGCGAGGCGTTGTCCGGGGCGTAGTGCAGGCGATAAGGCGCGGCCATGGCGGCACACCTACCCGATCCGGCCCGCCGCGCCTGCCCGAAAACGACGCTTCGGGAAGGGAAACGCGCCCGCGCGTGCCCTCCGGACCGGGCATGCGGGCCGGGCATGCGGGAGCGCGCGCGGAAAACCCGCTCGCACCCTGCCGCCGATCCCCCTATAACGGCGGCGCATCGTCTCGGAGCCGATCATGACCGGAGATCTCTCGCCCATCGACAAGGCCAAGTTCGCCGCCGCGAAACGCGCCTCCGATCTCGTGGAGGACGGCATGCGCGTGGGGCTCGGCACCGGGTCCACCGCCGCCTGGCTCGTCCGCTGCCTCGGCGAGGCCGTGCGCGAGGACGGGCTGCGCATCCGCGGCGTGCCTACCTCCAGCCGCACCGCCGAGCTCGCCCGGCAGGCCGGCATCCCGGTGACCGGTCTCGACGAGGCGCGCTGGCTCGACATCACCATCGACGGCGCGGACGAGTTCGACGGCGATCTCAATCTCATCAAGGGCGGCGGCGGCGCGCTCCTGCAGGAGAAGATCGTGGCCACCGCCTCGGACCGGATGGTGGTGATCGCCGACATCGGCAAGGAGGTCGAGACGCTGGGCGCCTTCCCGCTGCCGATCGAGGTGATTCCCTTCGGCTGGCAGACGACCCGCGCGCTCGTGGAGGAGACGCTGGTCTCGATGGATGTGCTCGGCCGCGAGGTGACGCTCCGGATGAACGGCGAGGCGGCCTTCGTCACCGACGAGGGCAACCATATCCTCGATCTTCACCTGAAGCGCATCGGCGACGCGCGCCAGCTCGCCATGGTGCTCAACCAGATTCCCGGCGTGGTGGAGAACGGTCTCTTCATCGACATCTGCGACACCGTCGTGATCGGCTATGGGGACGGCCGCGTGGAGGTGCGCGATCTCAACTCCGGCGGCGTCGAGAACGACCACTACGATCTCGGCGAGACGGACAACCTCTTCCGCGACCTGACAGACTGAAACTGACCCTGACCGACCTGGGGGCGACATGGATTTCGACTACGACCTTTTCGTGATCGGCGGCGGCTCGGGCGGCGTGCGGGCGGCCCGCGTGGCGGCCGGGGAGGCGGGCGCGAAGGTCGGGCTCGCCGAGGAAAGCCGCTACGGCGGCACCTGCGTGATCCGCGGCTGCGTGCCCAAGAAGCTGATGGTTTTCGCCTCCGAATTCCCCGAGGCCATCGCCGAGGCGCAGGCCTATGGCTGGAAGGTGCAT
>CAZPCU010000335.1:0-2989 GCA_964585075.1 uncultured Rhodobacterales bacterium | reverse complement strand
CCTCAAGATCGGCGTCGCGGGCTGCGTCGCCCAGGCCGAGGGCGAGGAGATCATGCGCCGCCAGCCCATGGTCGACCTCGTCGTTGGCCCCCAGAGCTACCACCGCCTGCCCGAACTCGAGGCGCGCGCCCGCACCGGCGAGAAGGCGCTCGATACCGACTTCCCCGAGGAGGACAAGTTCGCGCATCTGAAGGGCCGTCCCAAGGCGGCGCGCGGCCCGACGGCGTTCCTGACCGTCCAGGAGGGCTGCGACAAGTTCTGCGCCTTCTGCGTCGTTCCCTACACCCGCGGCGCCGAGCTGTCGCGCCCCGTGGCGCGGGTGATCGAGGAGGCGCGCGACCTCGTCGCGGGCGGCGTCCGCGAGATCACGCTCCTGGGCCAGAACGTGAACGCCTATCACGGCGCGGGCCCCGACGGCGCGGACTGGTCGCTGGCGCGGCTCATCCGCGAACTGGCGGAGATTGACGATCTTGCGCGGATCCGGTTCACAACGTCGCATCCCAACGACATGAGCGACGACCTGATCGCGGCGCATGGCGAGTGCGAGAAGCTCATGCCGTATCTGCATCTTCCGGTGCAGTCGGGAAGCGACCGCATCCTCAAGCGGATGAACCGCAAGCACACCGCGGAAAGCTATGTCCGCCTCATCGAGCGCATCCGCGACGCGCGGCCGGACATTCTTCTGTCGGGCGATTTCATCGTGGGGTTCCCCGAGGAGACGGAGGAGGACTTCCAGGCGACGCTCGATCTGGTCGAGGAGGTGCGCTACGGCTCGGCCTTCTCGTTCAAGTATTCGCCGCGGCCGGGCACCCCGGCGGCGGAACGTCCGCAGGTCGATCCCGAGGTCGCGTCGGAGCGGCTGCAGCGGCTTCAGGACCTGCTGACCCGCCAGCAGCGCGCGGCGCAGGACGCCATGCTGGGCCGCGAGGTGAGCGTGCTCTTCGAGAAGCCCGGCCGATTCGCGGGCCAGATGGTCGGCAAATCGGAGTATCTCCATGCCGTCCACGTCTCCGACGCCAGGGCCGAACCGGGCCGGATCGCCACCGTCCGGATCGTGGAAAGCGCTCCGAACTCGCTCTCCGGGCGGCTCGTCTGACGCGCGCGCGCCGCCGGAAGCTTCGGCAAGATATTGAGAAAAAGAACGAAAACCCGGTTCGCCCAGGTCTCGGGCGGATCTGCCGGCGGTATCGTTCTCGCCCGGGAAACTGATTGGCGACCAAGATTGCGTCGCAATTGAGGCAATTACGCCTGTATCCTCGACTCAAGCGCCGACCGGGCGGTCGCCCCGACGCGGCGCTTCTGTGGGTAAGGGTGTGGAAATCTGGGTTTTCCGCGTTCTGTGAGTAACCTGTGGGGGTATTCGAAAGTGGGGCTGGGTAAAGCTGACGGCGCTTGGCGCGCCGCGGTCTCGGGCGTCGCGGGGGCGGTTTGCCTCGCGGCGCTCGGCACCGGCTGGGCGGTCGCCGAGCCGCGCTCGGACGCGGCGGGCGCGGCGCCCTTCCTGTCTTCGCAGGACCGGCGGATCGTCCGGGGCGAACGCTACACGCCGAACATCTGGATCGATCCCGACGGCTGCGAGCACTGGGTGATGGACGACGGGGCGGAGGGTTACATGACGCCGCATGTCCGGCGCGACGGAACGCCGGTCTGCCGGCGCGGGCATGTCTGCGCCACGATGAAGACCGACCAGCTCTTCGCCACCGACAGCGCCGAGATCGGCCCCGAGGGCGAAGCGCGGCTGCGCGAGTTCTTCGGCGGCTTTCCCGCCCGCGCCTACGTGATCACCGGGCATACCGACAGCCGCGCCTCCGACGCCTACAACCTGCGCCTGTCCGAGGCGCGCGCCCGGGCGGTGGCGGAGATCGCGCGCCAGTCGGGCGCACGGGTCGCGGAGATCCGCGGATACGGCGAGCGGCTGCCCCGCGCCTCGAACGCGACGGCGGAGGGGATGGCACAGAACCGCCGCGTCGAGATCATCTGCATCCGCTGAGGGAGGGCGCCGCCATGACCATCATCCGAGCCGCTGCCCTTCTCGGCGCTCTCGCCCTGCTTTCGGCCTGCGCCGTGCCGGCCGACAAGTCGCGCGACCGCTTCATCGACAGGAAACCCCTGACCGACCTGCAGGCGGGCATCTGGGTCGATCCGAACGGCTGCGATCACTGGATCATCGACGACGGGTTGGAGGGCTACCTCTCCCAGCGCCTCGACCGGCACGGCCGGCCCGTCTGCTCGGGCGCCGCGCCGTCCGGCGTCGCCACCGGACCCTTCAAGGACGGCTCGCCGGTTCCCGATCTCATGTAGGCGCGGCGCCCTGCCGCTCGCGCGCGCGCGTCCCGCGCGGTTGCATTGCCGCGCGGGACGGGGCACCCTTCCGGCGTCCATCCGCCGCAGGAGACATGCGTGAGCACAGGAACTTTGACCGAGGCGCTTATCGAGTTCCCCGACAATCGGCTCCTGATCGATCTCTGCGGCGAGCATGACCGCAATCTCGCGGACATAGAGCACAAGCTTCACGTTCAGATCCTGCGCCGCGGCAACCAGCTCGCCGTCATCGGCGAGGAGGCGCCCCGCCAGGAGGCCGTGGAAGTGCTCGAATCGCTCTACCAGCGGCTAGAGCAGGGCCGCCCAGTCGGCGCGGGTGACATCGACCGCGAGTTGCGCATGGACGCGGCCCCGGGCGACCAGCTGGAGATGTTCGGCTCCGGCCCGGTGGAGATCAAGACGCGCAAGAAGCTCGTGGAGCCGCGCACGGACGCGCAGCGCGCCTATGTCCGCGCGCTCTTCGGCCACGAGCTCTGCTTCGGCATCGGCCCGGCGGGCACCGGCAAGACCTATCTCGCCGTGGCGGTGGGCGTCTCGATGTATCTCGGCGGGCATGTGGACCGGATCATTCTCTCGCGCCCCGCGGTCGAGGCGGGCGAGCGGCTCGGTTTCCTGCCCGGCGACATGAAGGAGAAGGTCGATCCCTACATGCAGCCGCTCTACGACG
>CAZPCU010000334.1:0-2999 GCA_964585075.1 uncultured Rhodobacterales bacterium | reverse complement strand
AGGGACGTTCCGTCATGGAGGCGCTCGAGGGCATGGGCGTGCCCGACGACTTCTCCGAGCTCGACCGCCCGTTCATCGCCGTGGCCACGGACATGGGCACCGGTCACGAGGTCTGGCTCCAGGACGGCTCCCTGCTCGACGCGCTCCGGGCGTCCTTCGCGATCCCGGGGCTCTTCGCGCCGCACCGGCTTCGCGGAACGTGGCTGATCGACGGGGGGATCATCAACCCGGTCCCGGCCTCGGCCTGCCGGGCGCTCGGCGCCGACGTGACGATAGCCGTGAACCCCAACGGACGGTCCGACGGGCGCATCTGGACGCCGGACACGGGCGCGTCGGCGTTTCTCGAGGATGCCGAGGAAACGGGGCTTCTCGCGCATCTGCCGCCCGCCATCCGCGAGTTCTGGGAACGCAGCGACCCGAAGCCGCGGCCGCCCAACTACTTCGAGGTCGTCTCGGCCGCGATCGACATCCTTTCGGAATACGTCCACAAGACGCGCAGCGCCAGCGATCCGCCGCATTTCGCGCTCGAGATCGACCTGCGGCAGATCACCTTCATCGAGATGTATCGCGCCGACGAGGCGATCGAGGCCGGCCGCGAGGCCGTCATGGACTCACGCGAGAGCCTCGAGGCGCTGCTCGCGACGCTCTGAACCGGGCCGTGCGGCCGGTCAGCTGCGTGTCTTGCGGGTGTCGATCCCCAGAAGCGAGTAGGACGGGCAGGTGCCCATCGCCGAGGTGGCCAGGAGCACGACGCCGACGACGAGCGCGAGCCACGCCCAGAAGCCCTGCATCATGAAGAAGGCGACGACCAGCACGGCGCCCACGATGGCGCGGATCGTGCGGTCGGTCTGGCCCGTGTTCTTTTCCAGCATGTCCGATGTCCTTTTGTCCTTTGCGGCGGCGGCTGCCGCGCACACCGAACATGCAGGACATGGCATGCGACTCGCCTTGATGTGGCTCAAATGCGCCTTTGCGCTCGGTCACCCGCGGCCGCGCGACTCGAAGCGGGGCAGCATCGCCGAGAAGTCGCGCCCGGCGCCGTCCTCCTCCTCGACGAAGCGGGCGTAGAGCTCGCAGGCGGCCCGCCCGATCGGCGTGTCGGCGTCCGCCGTCTCCGCCGCCTGCATGGCGAGGCGGAGGTCCTTCAGCATGAGATCGGCGGCGAAGCCGGGCTGGTAGGCGTTGTCCGCCGGGCTCTTCGGGCCCACGCCCGGGGCGGGGCAGTAGGTGTTCATCGACCAGCTCTGCCCCGAGGAGGTCGAGACGACGTCGAACATGGCCTGCCGGTCGAGGCCGAGCTTGTCGGCCAGGGCGAAGGCCTCGCAGGTGACGATCATCGTGGCGCCGAGAATCATGTTGTTGCAGATCTTCGCCGCCTGGCCGTTGCCGGAGGGGCCACAATGCACGGCCTTCTTCCCCATCGTTTCGAATAGCGGTTGCGCCGTCTCGAAGCCTGCCGCGTCTCCGCCGACCATGAAGGTGAGCGTGCCAGCCTCCGCGCCGCCCACGCCGCCCGAGACCGGCGCGTCGAGGGCGGAAAGCCCCGCCGCCTGCGCCTGCGCCGCCACGGCGCGGGCGCTGTCCACGTCCACCGTGGAGCAGTCGAGGAACACGGCACCCGGCGCCATGGCCGGGACGATCTCCGCCGCGACCTTCCGCAGGATCTCGCCGTTGGGCAGCATGGTGATCACGACCTCCGCCCCCGCCGCGGCCTCGGCCGCGCTGCCGGCCATTGTCGCGCCGGGGATGTTCACCTCCGCCGTGTCGAAGCCCGTGACCTCGTGACCGGCCTTCACGAGATTGGCCGCCATCGGCGCGCCCATGTTGCCGAGACCGATGAATCCGATCTTCATGCCCTGTCCTCCTCCTCCCCGAAAGTCAGCCTGTCCTCCCCGAGCGGCATGAGCATCCGCGTCACCGCGAGCTGCGGCAGCGCGTCCATCTCGTGGCTCCAGCGCGGGGACTTGTCCTTGTCGATGATGGCCGCGCGGATGCCTTCCAGGAAGTCGCCCTTCTCCATCGCGCGGTAGGTGAAGCGATACTCCTGCTCGAGCGCGCGGCGGATCTCCGCGCCCGGCCCGCGCAGCCGGTGGATCATCTCCACCGTGCAGCCCATGGAAAGCGGGCATTGCCGCGCGAGTGTGGCGAGCGTCTCTTCCGCGAAGGCGCCGGGCTCCGCGCGGAGCGAGCGCAGGATGTCCCCCAGCGTCTCGCCCGCGAAATGCCGCTCGATCGCGGGGGCGAGAGAGGCGAGGCGCCCCTCGGGCGGCGCGGTCGCGGCTTCGTCCACCGCAGATGGATCGCCCGTCTCCTCCAGCCGGGCCGTGAGCGCGGGCCAGGCGACCTCGGGCACGAAATGGTCGGCGAAGCCTGCGAGGATCGCGTCGGCGGGCCCCATGCGCGTGCCGGTGGTGCCCAGATACTCCCCGAGCCGCCCGGGCGCGCGGGCGAGGATCAGCGAGCCGCCGACGTCCGGCACGAGCCCGATGCCGCATTCCGGCATGGCCATCTTCGAGCTTTCGCCGACGACGCGGTGCGAGCCGTGGCAGCCCACGCCCACGCCGCCGCCCATGGTGTAGCCCTGCATCAGGCTCACCACCGGCTTCGGGAACTCGAAGAGCCGCGCGTTCATGCGGTACTCGTCCCGCCAGAAGCGCCGGCCGTAGTCGTAGTCTCCCCGGGTGCCGGTCTCGTACATCTCGGCGATGTCGCCGCCCGCGCAGAACGCCTTGTCGCCCTCCGCGTCGATCACGAGAAGCGCCACCTCCGGATCCTCGGCCCAGTCCCGGAGCGCCGCGTCGATCTGGAGGCACATGGCGTAGGAGAGCGCGTTGAGCGCCCTGGGTCGCGTCAGGGTGATCCGCCCCGCGCGGCCAGATCTGCGGATCGCGATCTCGCTCACGTCCGCGCCTCCAGCATCTTGCGCGAGACGATGAGGCGCATGATCTCGTTCGTCCCCTCGAGGATCTGGTGGACGCGCAGGTCGCGCACGATCTTCT
>CAZPCU010000333.1:1894-3003 GCA_964585075.1 uncultured Rhodobacterales bacterium | reverse complement strand
TCGCGGTGCTTTCCGAGAGCGTCCGGCCGTCGATCTTCAGGACCGGCACCTTGCCGGCCGGGTTGCGGCGCAGGAAGTCCGGCGACTGCTCCCAGTAACGTTCCTCCACCAGTTCGCACTCGATCCGCTTCTCCGCGAGGCAGAGGCGCACCTTGCGGCAGAAGGGCGAGAGGGGCACGTGGTAAAGGCGGGCCATCGGCCGGGCTCCGGGCGCTGGTTTCGGGCGTTCCCTCTGCATGCCCCGCGACGCGGCACTTTTCAATCCTCGAAGCAGTCCGCGCGCCCGTCGGCGCGGATGGTCTCGGCCCCGTCGCGGATCGCCCGCGCCCGCCGCTCCAGCGCGGCCGAAGGGCGCCCGGCGGACCGCGTCTTGGGCGAGGGCAGGACGGCGGCGAGCAGGGCCGCCTGCCGCGCATCGAGATCGGCCGCGGAGACGCCGAAATGATGGCGCGCTGCGGCCTCCACACCGAAGACGCCTTCGCCGAACTCGGCGACGTTCAGATAGACCTCGAGGATGCGCCGCTTGGGCCAGGCGGCCTCGACGACCGGGGTCAGCACCGCCTCGAGCGCCTTCCGGAGCCAGCTCCGCCCGTGCCAGAGATAGACGTTCTTCACGGTCTGCTGCGAGATGGTGGAGGCCCCGCGCCGGGATCCTTCCGCGAGCGCCGCGCGGATCGCGTCGATGTCGAAGCCCCAGTGCAGGCAGAAATTGGCGTCCTCCGCCGCCACGGCCGAGCGCGCCATGACCGGCGCGATCTCCGCCATCGGCACCCAGTCGTGCTCCACACCGCCGAGGCGGCGCGCCTCCGCGGCCATGTAGGGTGTGAGAGGCGGGTTCACGACGCGTAACGCGAGCACCGCCAGAAGGACGAGCGCGACCGTCCAGAGCAGCGCGCGCCGGACCCCGCGCGCGAGCCGCGCCGGCACGGACGGGCGCTGCGGCGTCGCGGCGGATTTCTTCCGGGCGGCGGGGGTGGAGCGGCTCTTTCGGGGCATGTCGTGGTCTGGATACCAGAGATGCGCCGCGCCGCCAGCGCTCAGGCGACGGCGAGCGACGCCTCGTGGGCCCGGAGCACGCGCCGTGCCGCACCGGGCGCGACGCCCGCTTC
>CAZPCU010000333.1:0-1884 GCA_964585075.1 uncultured Rhodobacterales bacterium | reverse complement strand
GGGCGCCGGGATGGCCGGGATAGCAGCTTTCCGACGGGATGCCGGCGGCGGTGACGATCTCGTGGCGGTCGAAGAGCAGGTGGATGTAGGTCACCATGCCCGTCTCGCGCAGGCGGATCGTGTCGCCGTTGAGAAGATGCCGCGCCGGGGCGAGCACCTCCTCCTCCCCGAAGAGCAGCTCGGCCCGCCAGCCCGTGAGCAACATGCGGTGCTGCTGCGAAACCTCCAGCACACCGTCATTGCCGAGCGCGCCCGGCGCGAAGCGCACCGGCGCGTGGCGGCCGCGCGCCGCGAAGCGCGCGAAGAAGATGTCGCGGAGCGGCTGCGGCCCGCCGTCCCGCGTGAGGACGAGATCGCCGGGCGCCAGCGTCTCGATGGCCACACGGCCTTCGGGCGTGTCGATCAGGGTGCCCGGGGTGAAGCAGACCGGGCCCAGATCGCCCACGGGGAGCGGCCCCTGGCTGTCCACGAAGGTGGAGGAGACGAAGCTGCCGTTCTGCAGCACCTGCCCGTCCGTGGGCGTAAAGACCTGGTCCCCGTTCGCCAGGTAGAATGTTGTTCCCGTGTAGGTCACGTTTCCGACTCCCGCGACGTTCACGGTCACCGTGTCGCCCGGCCAGGAGTTCAGCACGTCCGATCCGTTCACGCTGTCGGCGTTGAACCGGTCGATGTCGCCGTCGTCGTTCTGATCCACCAGGTCGTAGCGCACGAAACTGACCGACGCGCCCGCGGGCGGCGGGTTCGCCGGGTCGAAGGTGTAGAACTGATCGTTATAGGTCGTGGGCATCGCTGGACGGACTGTTCACAGTTTGGAAACGCACTCTTTCTCTGCGTTCCGTCTAGCGGGAAATCCCGTCCAAACGGTGTAGCGATTGCGGCGAATACGAGATTTTCCGCGGCTCATGGCAGCGAAGCGCCGCCTTCGCGCGGGACTCGCGCGGCGCCGGGCCCGCCCGGCGCCGCAGCACCGCTTGCCTATTCGGCCGGCATCGCCTCCGTCTCGATCCCGATCGGATGGGAGAGCTTGTCGAGCATCTCCTTCGGGCAGACCTGCAGGAAGTTTCCGCGCTCGGCCTCCCAGTTCTGCAGGATATCCGCGCCCCGGCGCGAGCGCGTCTCCGCGACATGATGCTCGATCAGGTCCTTGAGCTCCGCCTCCCAGTGGGCCACGGAGACCGGGCAGACGACGAGGCTCTCCATGTTGATGAGCTGCCGTGCCTCGCCTTCGGGGTCGTGGATGTAGGCCATGCCGCCCGTCATACCGGCGCCGAAATTGGCCCCGATCCGCCCGAGGATCACCGCGACGCCGCCGGTCATGTACTCGCACCCGTTGGAGCCGCAGCCCTCGACCACGACATGGGCGCCCGAATTCCGCACGGCGAAACGCTCGCCCGCCCGGCCCGCGGCGAAGAGATAGCCCGCGGTCGCCCCGTAGAGCACCGTGTTGCCGATGATGGTGTTCTCGGCCGCCTCGAGCGGCGAGGCCATCGGCGGGCGCACGACGATCAGCCCGCCCGAGAGCCCCTTGCCCACGTAGTCGTTGGCGTCGCCCGAAACCTCGATCTTGAGCCCCGGCGCCGCGAAGGCGCCGAGCGACTGCCCCGCGCTGCCCTTGAGCTTGACGGTCAGGTGGTCGGGCTGGAGCGCGTTGCGCATCCCGAAGCGGCGGACGATGTGGCTGGACGTGCGGGTGCCCACCGTCCGGTGCGTGTTCTGCACCGCGTAGGAAAGCTGCATCTTCTCGCCGTCCTCGAGGAAGCGCGCCGCGTCGCGGACGATCTCCGCGTCGAGCGTGTCCGGCACGGGCTGGCGCGGCTTGTCGCGGTCGTAGGTGATGCGCTCGGCCCCGTCCACGGTGATGAGGAGCGGGTTGAGGTCGAGATC
>CAZPCU010000332.1:0-3004 GCA_964585075.1 uncultured Rhodobacterales bacterium | reverse complement strand
GGGCGACCAGGCCTACATCGTCTCCCACACCGAGGACGTGGGGCGCACGCTGGAGATATTCGGCAAGGACCACAAGCGCACCGAGCGCGTTGTCCTGATCGGCGGCGGCAATGTCGGCCTCACGGTGGCGAAGGCACTCGAGGCCCGGGCCCGGCGGATCCGCGTGAAGGTGATCGAGCGCGACCGCGCCCAGGCCGAACGTGCGGCCGACGCGCTCGAGCGGACCATCGTGCTCTACGGCGACGGGCTCGACGTCGCGCTGCTGCAGGAGGCCAACATCGACCGGGCCGACGCGGTGCTCTGCGTGACCGACGACGACAAGACCAACATGCTCGCCGCCGTGCGGGCCAAGTCGCTCGGCTGCCCGATGGGCATCTCGCTGGTGAACGACCCGACGCTCGAGCCGCTCATGGGCCCGCTCGGGGTGGACGCCTACATCAACCCGCGGGCCACGACGGTGAGTTCCATCCTGCGCCACATCCGCCACGGGCGGGTGCGCGGCGTCTATTCCATCGGGGACGCGGAGGCCGAGGTGATCGAGGCGGAGGTGCTCTCCACCTCGCCGCTCGCCGGACAGCGCATCCGCGACATCGACTTTCCAGAGGGCGTGCTGGTGGGCGCCGTGGAGAAGGGCGGGAAGGTGGTGAAGCCGACGGGCGGGCTGCGCATCGAGGAAGGCGACGTGATCGTGTTCTTCGCCCTCTCCGGCGACGTGCCCGAGGTGGAGCGGCTGCTCCAGGTCTCGATCGACTTCTTCTGAGCGGGCGATGGCGCGGCTCTACAGGCTCCCGCTCTTCCTGCTGCTCACGGGAGTCGTGGCGCTGTCGATGTATCTGCCCGCGGCGGTGGCGCGGATCGACGGATATCACCACGTCGCGCGCACCTTCTTCTACGCCGGCACGCTGGGCCTCATCCTCGTCTCGCTGGTGGCGGTGGCCCGCTGGGGCCGCCCGCCCGAGCGCGACACGCTGCGCCAGCTCCTGTCGCTGCTCGGGGTCTTCCTGCTCCTGCCCGCGGCGATGGCGATCCCGTTCCACGAGGCGGTGCGGACCGCGACCTTCCTCGACGCCTATGTAGAGATGGTCTCCTGCCTGACGACCACGGGCGCGACGCTCTTCGAGGATCCCGCCCGTCTCGCGCCCGCGCTCCATCTCTGGCGCGCGCAGGTGGGCTGGATGGGGGGGCTCCTGATCTGGGTGGCGGCGGCCTCCATCCTCGCGCCGCTGAATCTCGGCGGATTCGAGGTGACGGCCTCGGCCGAGCCGGGGCAGGGCGAGGGGCGCCAGCCGCAGATGCACGCGGCCGCTCCGGCGACCCGGCTCGCGCGGGCGGCGGCACAGCTCGCGCCGGTCTACATCGGCCTCACCGCCGCGCTCTGGGTGATGCTGATGATGCTGGGCGAGCGGGCGATTCCCGCGCTCGTGCACGCCATGTCGGTGATGTCCACCTCGGGCATCTCGGCCACGGGCGGGCTCGAAGCCTCCGCCGCGGGGCGCGCGGGCGAGGTCGTGATGTTCCTCTTCCTCCTTTTCGCGCTGTCGCGGCTCACCTTTTCGAGCGACACGATCGCGACGCAGCGCACCGGGCTGCACAACGATCCCGAGTTCCGGCTCGGCATGGTGATCGTGCTCGGCGTGCCGCTTCTCCTGTTCCTGCGGCACTGGCTCGGCGCCTACGATTTCGGCGAGGAGGAGAACCTCGGCGCGGCGCTCGAGGCGCTCTGGGGCGGCGTGTTCACCGTGCTCTCCTTCCTCTCGACGACGGGTTTCGTGAGCGCCGACTGGGACGCTGCGCAAAGCTGGTCGGGGCTGGACACGACGGGCCTGATCCTGCTGGGCCTCGCCATCGTCGGCGGCGGGGTCGCCACGACGGCGGGCGGCGTGAAGCTCCTGCGCGTCTACGCGCTCTACCTCAACGGGATGCGCGAGGTGGAACGGCTGGTGCATCCCTCCTCGGTCGGGCGCGCCAGCGTCTTCTCGCGGCGCCTCCGGCGGCGCGGGGCCTTCGTGGCCTGGGTCTTCTTCATGCTCTTCGCGCTGAGCCTCGCGGCCGTGACGGTTCTCTTCGCCGCGCTCGGCTCGGATTTCGAGGAGGCGCTCGTCCTCACCATCGCGGCGCTCTCGACCACGGGGCCGCTGCTGACCGCCGCGGCCGAGACGCCGGTTTCCCTGGCCGAGCTGCCATCGGACGCGAAGCTGGTCTTCGCCGCGGCGATGGTGCTCGGCCGCTTCGAGCTCTTGGCCATCATCGCCCTGATGACGCCCCAGCTCTGGCGCCGGTGAGCGCAGGAAGGCCGGCTGGCGCAGTTGTCTGGATTCGGGCTGGAAACTCCCGAACATGCGAGACATACTTCTTCCGGACAGTGCGCCCGGGTCCGCGGGCGGGGCTCCTGCGGCCCGATGGGACGGCAAGACAACGAGAGACCGAAAGAAAAAAGGCGAAAACAGATGGCATCGGACCGACAGAATCTCCAGGACGCCTTCCTCAACCACGTTCGCAAGACCAAGGTCCCGGTGACCGTCTTTCTCATCAACGGGGTGAAGCTTCAGGGCGTGATCACCTGGTTCGACAATTTCTGCGTGCTGCTGCGCCGCGACGGACAGTCGCAGCTCGTCTACAAGCATGCGATCTCCACCGTGATGCCGGCGCAGCCCATCAACCTGTACGACGGCGACGAAAATAGCTGACACCTCACAAGGCGGGATGACCCGGGCCGCGGTTCTGCATCCCGATATCCGCACCGAGACGGCCCGCCGGGATCCCGCCTGCGCGCTCGAGGAGGCCGTGGCGCTCGCCGCGGCGCTGCCGGGGCTCTCCGTCGAATGGGCCGAGATCGTGCGGCTGCCGAAGGCGCATCCGGGGATGCTCTTCGGCTCCGGCAAGATCGAGGAACTCGGCCGCCGCTTCGCCGAGGACGGGATCGAGCTCGTGCTGATCGACGGGCCGGTGACGCCCGTGCAGCAGCGCAACCTCGAACGCGCCTGGAAAGTGAAGCTCCTCGACC
>CAZPCU010000331.1:0-3006 GCA_964585075.1 uncultured Rhodobacterales bacterium | reverse complement strand
GATCGTCAACATCCTGCCGATCCCGCAGGGCGTCTCCATCGCCGCGATCATGCCTGTGGACCGCGACGAGGCCGAATGGGCGGACCTGCAGATCTTCTTCGCCACCTCGGCGGGCGACGTGCGGCGCAACGCGCTGTCGGATTTCACCAACGTTAAGTCGAACGGCAAGATCGCCATGCGCCTGCCGGACGGCGTGGAGCTCGTGAACGCGCGCATCTGCTCGGAGGAGGAGGACGTGATGCTCGTCACCGATTCCGGGCGCGCGATCCGCTTCCCCTCCACCGAGGTCCGCGTCTTCAAGGGGCGCGATTCCACCGGCGTGCGCGGCATCCGGCTGCAGAACGGGGATCGCGTGGTCTCCATGTCGGTGATCCGCCATTTCGAGGCGACGGCCGACGAGCGCGCCGCCTACCTCAAGATGCGCCGCGCCGTGGCCGGGGCGGCCGAGGAGGAGGAGGCCGGCGCCGACGAGGAGGTGACCGACGCCAACGCCACCATCGCGCCCTCGCGCTACGCCCAGATGTCCGCGGCGGAGAACCTCATCCTCACCATCACCGCCAAGGGCCTCGGCAAGCTGACATCGAGCCACGACTACCCGGTGCGCGGGCGCGGCGGCCTCGGCGTTCAGGCGATCGACAAGGGCCTCCGCGGCGGTCCCGTGGTGGCCTGCTTCCCCGTCGAGATGGACGACCAGGTGATGCTCGCCACCTCGCGCGGCCAGTCGATCCGCGTGCCGGTGGAGGGGATCTCCTTCCGCTCGCGGAGCGCCGGCGGCGTCAAGGTGTTCGACACCCGCGAGGGCGAGGAGGTCGTCTCGGTGGCCTGGATCGCCGACCAGGGCGACGAGGCGGAGGAGCCTTCCGGCCAGTAGCGTGAGGCGCGCGATCTTCTCCCTTGGGGGCGTCGCGCGTCAGAGGTCGTAGATCGCGCCGAACTTCTCTTCGAGATAGGCCATGAGCGGCGCCTCGGAGGGCGCCTCCCCGGTCGCACGCGCGATCAGGTCGCGCGGCTCCAGCAGCCCGCCATGGCGCTGCACCCGCTCGGCGAGCCACCCGGTCGCAGCCGACGGGTCGCCCCGGGCGAGATCCGCGTCGAGCGCCGGCAGATCCCGCCGCATCGCCGCGTGGAGGCACCCGGCGTAGAGATTGCCCAGCGTGTAGGTCGGGAAGTAGCCGAACAGGCCCACCGACCAGTGCACGTCCTGCAGGAAGCCCTGCGAGGGCCGCGTCACCCGCCGGCCGAAATCGGCGGCGAACCGGTCGTTCCAGGCGCCTTCCAGATCGGCCACGGCAAGATCGCTCGAGATCAGCGCGCGCTCCAGATCGAAGCGCATGAGGATGTGCAGGTTGTAGTGCAGCTCGTCCGCCTCGGTGCGGATGAAGCCCGGGTGGACGCGGTTGACCGTGGCGTGGAACGCCTCCGGGTCGGCCACGCCGAACGCCCCGAAAACCTCCCGCATCCGTCCGAAAAGCCAGCCGGTGAAGGCGCGGGAGCGGCCGAGCTGGTTCTCGTAGATGCGGCTCTGGCTCTCGTGCACGCCCATGGAGACGCCCTGCCCCGCCGGGGTGAGCGCGAGCGCCGGGTCGATCCGCTGCTCGTAGGTGGCGTGGCCCACCTCGTGGATCGTCGAGTAGAGGCAGTTGAAGGGATCGGCGGGATCGGTGCGCGTGGTGATGCGCACGTCCGCGCCCGAGCCGGAGCTGAAGGGATGCACCGCCGTGTCGATCCGCCCCCGCGCGAGATCGTAGCCGAAGGCCCGCGCGAGTTCCTCGGCCAGCGCGCGCTGGCGCGCCGCATCGAAGCGGCCGGAAAGCGCGGGCGGCGCGGGGCGCTCCAGCACCGCCGCGCGAAGCGCCGCGAGGCGCGGGCGCATGGCCTCGAACATCGCCCGAAGCTCCGCCACCCGGGCGCCGGGCTCGTAGTCCCGCAAGAGCGCCTCGTAAGCGTCGCCCGCGCCCGCCAGAGCCGCGCCCTCCTCCCGGCGGAGCCGCACCACCTCGTCGAGCACGGGCAGGAACCCGGCCGGATCGTCGGCCGCACGCGCGGCGGCCCAGATGCCCTGCGCGCGGCTCGTCACCCGCGCGATCTCGGCGGCAAGGTCGCCGGGCACCTTCACCGCGCGCTCGTGGGCGCGGCGGATCAGGCGAAGCTGCGCCGCGCCGGCGGCGTCGGGCGGCTCGGCTTCGGCGAGCCACGCGCCCACGCGCGGATCGGCCCGCCGGGCGTGCAGCACCGCCTCCATCGCGCCCATCTCCTCGGCGCGCTGCTCGGCCGCGCCGCGCGGCATCACCGTCTCCTGGTCCCAGCCGAGGCGGCCGGCCACCTGCGCCAGCGCCGCGGTGCGGCGGGCATGGGCCATCAGGCTCTCGAAGGCGGTCATGCCGCGCGCACCGATTGCGCCACCGGGTAGAGCGCCATGAACCGCGCCCGCAGGATCAGCACCCAGAGCACCACCGCGCCGAACTGGTGGACGATGGCGAGATGCCAGGGCGAGGAATACATCACCGTCACGATCCCGAGCGCAAGCTGCAGCGAGAGCATCGCCAGCACCGCGTTCATGGCGAAGCGCACGCCCGCGTTGGGAGAACCGCGGAAGCGCGCCCACGCCACGACGCCCAGCAGGAAGAGCGCGTAACCCGCCATGCGGTGCATGAACTGCACGAGCCCGTCATCCTCGAAGAAGTTCCGCCAGACCGGTTCCAGCTGGAAGGGATAGGGCGGGAAGAAGCCGCCCGCCATCAGCGGCCAGTCGGTGTAGTTCCGCCCCGCGTCGATGCCCGCCACGAGCGCGCCGAGAAGGATCTGCACGAACGCCACCGCGCCAAGCGCCGCGCCCCAGCCCGCGAGCGCCCCCTCGCGGGCGCGGCGGGCCTGCATCAGGTCGCGCTCCTCCCGCCCGAGGCGAAAGACATGCCACGCGATGAGCCCCAGGATCACGAAGGCGAGGCCCAGATGGATGGCGAGCCGGTAGCTCGCCACGTCGAGCATGCTGCCTTCGAGCCCCGA
>CAZPCU010000330.1:0-3020 GCA_964585075.1 uncultured Rhodobacterales bacterium | reverse complement strand
GCTCGCCCGTGCAGGTCAGCCGCACGCGGTTGCAGCTTTCGCAGAAATTGTGGGTGAGCGGCGTGATGAAGCCGATCTTCTGCCCCGTCTCCTCCAGGCGGACGTAGCGCGCGGGGCCGCCGGTGCGCTCGGGCGTGTCGGTGATCGTGTAGCGCGTCGCGAGGCGGGCCCGGAGATCCTTGAGCGACCAGTACTGTCCCACCCGATCCTCGTTGCCGAGATCGCCCATCGGCATCACCTCGATCCAGGTGAGATCCATGCCCTCCTCGGCGCACCATTCGGTGAGCGTGAAGAGCTCTTCCTCGTTGAAGTCCTTGAGCGCAACGGCGTTGATCTTCACGCGGAGCCCGGCCTCGCGCGCGGCGCGGATGCCGTCGAGCACCTGGGGCAGGCGGCCCCAGCGGGTCACGCGGGCGAACTTGTCGGCGTCGAGCGTGTCGAGGGAGACGTTCACGCGCCGCACCCCCGCCCTGCGCAGCGGCTCTGCGAAACGGGCGAGCTGGGAGCCGTTCGTGGTGAGCGTGAGCTCCTTGAGCGCACCGCTTTCGAGGTGGCGGCCCATGGCCTCGAAGAAGGTCATGATGCCCTTGCGCACGAGCGGCTCGCCGCCGGTGATGCGGAGCTTTTCCACGCCGAGCCGGATGAAGGTGGTGCACATCCGGTCGAGCTCCTCGAGGGTCAGAAGCTCGGCCTTCGGCAGGAAGGTCATGTTCTCGGCCATGCAGTAGACGCAGCGGAAATCGCAGCGGTCGGTGACGGAGACCCGCAGGTAGCGGATGGCGCGCTGGAAGGGATCGACGAGTGGTGCGGTCATGGGCGCAACCTAGGCTTGGCGGGAGGTCGCCGCAAGGGTTCGTGCGGCGTTGCCCGGGGAGGCGGGCGCGGCTAGGGTCGGGGCCATGAAACACGCACTCTCTCTCGTGCTGCTGCCGGCGCTCCTCGCCGGCTGCGCTGCCCTGCAGCCCGCGTCTCCGCCAACCGCGGAGACCGGCCCGGAGCCTGCGGCGGTGCGGCCCGCGGCGCGCCCGCCCGAGGGCGCGCCGCGCACGGCGGAGGCCTTCGACACGACGACGGTGGAGGAGCGCACCGCCGCGGCGGCCGCACCGGCCGCGCCGCGCGAGCTGCGCCTCGGCACCACCGTCGCCTCGCTCGGAGATCCGACCGAGGCCGGGTTCTGGCTCAAGACGCCGCTCGTGGACGCGCCCGCGGCGGGGCGGGTCGTCTTTCCCGGCACCGGCAAGTCGGCGCAGGTCGAGCTGCGCCCGCGCGACGCCGAGCCCGGGGCCGGGAGCCAGATCTCGCTTTCGGCCATGCGGCTCATCGGGGCGCCGCTCACCGGGCTGCCCGAGATCGAGGTCTACCGGTCGCCCGGCGCCTGAGCGCCGCCCGCCCGGGCGATCATTCCACGGTGACGGACTTGGCGAGGTTGCGGGGCTGGTCCACGTCCGTGCCCTTCGCGACCGCGGTGTAATAGGCGAGAAGCTGCGCCGGGATCGCGTATAGGATGGGCGTCAGAAAGGGATCGGCGGCGGGCATCACGATCCGGCGCCAGACGCCGTCTCCCGCCGCCTCGGCGCCGGCCGGATCGGTGACGAGGACCACCTTGCCCCCGCGGGCCATCACCTCCTGCATGTTCGAGACCGTCTTGTCGAAGAGCCCGTCCCGCGGCGCCATGACCACCACCGGCACGCTCTTGTCGATGAGCGCGATGGGCCCGTGCTTGAGCTCGCCGCTCGCATAGGCCTCGGCGTGGATGTAGCTGATCTCCTTGAGCTTCAGCGCCCCTTCCAGCGCCAGCGGATACATGAGCCCCCGGCCGAGGAACAGGATGTCGCGCGCCTCGGCGAGGCTCCGGGCCGTCTCCTCGGCGGCGGCGCGGGTCTCGAGGGCGCTGCCGATCAGCGCGTGCAGCCCGCGCAGGCCCGAAAGCCGGTCCGCCAGCGCCTCGCCGTCGAGCCGGCCCCGGTCATGCGCGGCCTTGAGCGCAAGCAGCAGCAGGACCGCGAGCTGGCAGGTGAACGCCTTGGTGGAGGCCACGCCGATCTCCGGGCCGGCGTGAATCTGGAGATCGAGGTCGGCCTCGCGCGCGATGGAGCTCTCCGGCACGTTCGTCACCGAAAGGATCCGCGCGCTCCGGCCGCGGCAGTAGCGCAGCGCCGCGAGCGTGTCGGCCGTCTCGCCGGACTGGCTGACGAACACGGCCCAGCTCTCGGGGCTCACCGGCGGCTCGCGGTACCGGAACTCCGAGGCGACATCCACCTCGACGGGAAGCCCCGCCAGCTGCTCGAACCAGTATTTCGCCGTGAGACAGGCGTAGTAGGCGGTGCCGCAGGCCACCATCGTCAGGCGATCGACGCGCGCGAAGTCGATCTCCTCGGGCAGCCGCAGTGCCTGCCCGTCGGCGGAGAGATAGGCGGCCACCGCCTCGCCCACGGCCCATGGCTGCTCGGCGATCTCCTTGGCCATGAAGTGCTTGTGGCCGGCCTTGTCGACCCGGGCGGCCTCGAGGCGGATCTCGCGCACCGGGCGGGTGACGGCGCGCCCGGCCGCGTCGCGGATCTCGGCGCCCGCGCGGGTGACGACGGCGCGGTCGCCCTCCTCGAGATAGGTGATGCGGTCGCTCAGCGGCGCGAGCGCGATGGCGTCGGAGCCCACGAACATCTCGCCCTCGCCCCATCCGATGGCGAGCGGGCTGCCCTGCCGCGCGGCCACCAGGAGGTCGCCCTCTCCCTCGAAGAGAAAGACGAGCGCGAAGGCGCCCTCCAGCCGGTCCAGCGTGGCGAAGGCCGCCTCCGCGGGCGCCATGCCCTCGTCCATGTGGCGCCGGGCGAGAAGCGCGACGGTCTCGGTGTCGGTGTCGCTCTCGCTGGCGTAGCCCGCCTCGGCGAGCTCGGCGCGGAGCGCGCGGTAGTTCTCGATGATCCCGTTATGCACCACGGCCACGGGGCCGGCGCGGTGGGGATGCGCGTTGCCCTCCGTGGGCGCGCCGTGGGTGGCCCAGCGGGTGTGGCCGATACCCG
>CAZPCU010000329.1:0-3021 GCA_964585075.1 uncultured Rhodobacterales bacterium | reverse complement strand
CGAATTCCTCCATGGATGCGTTCTGAGCCATGTGGCCTTTGGGTTCCTTCGGTTCGGTTTTGACTGGCCGAGCGGTTGTCTCCGCCGGTCTTGCGGTGGCTTGGTCCAAGGACAAGGACATTTGATGGGCGGAAACGAAGAAGGGCCGGATTTTTCCGACCCTGCTCAAAGTCTCCTGCTCGCGACCGTCCCGCCGCTTCGACGCACGCTCTATATCTGCACGCCGCCCCATGATCAAGCCCTGCGCATCTGCCCGGAGCGGCCTGCGCAACCTTGCCGCCGTTAACGCATTTGAAACCCTTGGGCGAGAGCGTTTCACCGGCAATCGATGTTCGGAACAGTGACCGGAGAAAGTCATGAGTACCAAACCCAGCCGCCTGCTCGCCGTCGCACTCGTGACCGGGACAGCCGCATGCACCTTGCCCGAGCAGCGCCTGGAACCTGTGGTCGCATCGTTCAACGAGGCCAGTGTCGCCATTCAGATCGACGGAAACGCCCTCCAGTTGGCGACGGAGGATGCTCGCAGAAAAGCCTTCGCCGCTGCCGACGCCAAGGCAAGGGAGATCTGCGCGCGCGGTCCCAACCGGAAGGCGGAGTATGCCAGCACACGCAATCTTCCCACAAGCCAGTACAGCTTCGTGACCGAACGGCTTTACCTCTGTCTGAAATAGGGCCGCACACGCTGCCCTATCGTTGCCGATGGTCTCCGCCGATGACCGGACCTCGAAGCCCGGCCAACTGAAGGAATAAGCAGCGGGCGACACCGGCAAACGCGCGTGACCCTGCCAGTTTGCCGGTGCACACGCCAGTATCCGGCTGACCTTCAGTGGCCGGGACGACCCTCAGCGGCGAGGCGGAGAGAGACGTCGCTACATCTCCGCTCGCGGAGGACAAACCATCGTCACGGTCCCGTGGCGGCGCGCAAGGCCACGTTCTGCCCTGCCCGCCCCCGGCGCGACGCGTGCAACCGATCACTCGGCGGCCTAGGACATCTCCTCGATGCGCGCCATGATTCGCTGGTTGAGCTCGGCGTCTTCCGCCGCGGCCTTGGCGATGGCCTCGTACTCGTCGAGCGTTATCTCTTCGGTGCCTTCGATCGCATCCATCATCTCGGCGTTCGCTTCATCGATGATGGCCTGCTGCTGCTCCTGCGTCTCCGCGGCCTGAAGGACGGGGGTATATTTCTCCCGCAGATCGACGACCTGCAGATAGGCCACGGTGAAGGCGTCGAGCTGCTCGCCGGTGTAGGCGCTCTCTGCTTCCTGGGCGGTCGCGCTCTTGGCGGTGAAGGCAGTCACCGAGGCGCCCGTCATGGCGAGGGTCACGGCCATGGTCGTCGCGGTCAGGGTTTTCTTGAGGGGCATTCATCCTCCGATTGGTTTGAATCCAATGCAGGCGCGGCCTGCATGGCACAACGTATGGAGACGGGCACATGGTGCAACCAGATGGGCGGGAATCCGCCCGTTCGCTGGCGGAGCCGCCCCCGCCGGTCGATGTTCAGCGGCCCGCGCCGCGCCCCTCTGGGGGCCGGCGCTTCTCCACCTCCGCGATGGCGCGCGCCACGGCCTCCTCCACGCCGAGGTCGGTCGTGTCGATCACGACCGCGTCCTCGGCGGCCCGCATCGGCGCGTCCGCGCGGCCCGCGTCGCGGGCGTCGCGGGCGCGGATGTCGGAGAGGACTTCGTCGAAGCTCGTTCGATGGCCGCGTTCCGCGAGCTCCTTGTAGCGCCGGCCGGCGCGCGCTTCCGCCGAGGCGGTCACGAAAAGCTTCACCGGCGCGTCCGGGCAGATCACCGTGCCGATGTCGCGCCCGTCGAGCACCGCGCCTCCGGCCCGCGCGGCGAAGGCGCGCTGGAAATCCACGAGCGCGGCCCGCACCTCCGCGAGCGCCGCCACGTGGCTCGCCGCCTCCGCCACCTCCGGTCCGCGCAGATCCTCGCCGTCGAGATCCTCCGCGCGGAGCGCGCGCGCGGCGGCCACGGGCTCCTCGCCGTCGAGCATGCGCCGCCCGACCGCGCGGTAGAGGAGCCCGGTGTCGAGATGGGCGAGCCCGAAATGCGCGGCGATGGCGCGGGAGATCGTGCCCTTGCCGCTCGCCGCCGGCCCGTCGATGGCGATGGTGAAGCCCATCGCGTCAGCCGCCCGTCCGCGCGATGTCCGCGCCGAGCGCGGCCATCAGCGGCTCGAAGACGGGGAAAGAGGTGGCGATCGGCCCGCCGTCATCCACCGACACGGGCGCTCGCGACGCCAGCCCGAGAACGAGGAAGGACATGGCGATGCGGTGGTCGAGGCGGCCTTGCACCGTGACGCCGCCCGCCACCCCGCGCGGCCCGCGGCCGTGGACGATCCACCAGTCCTCGCCTTCCTCCACCTCGACGCCCGCGGCGCGGAGTCCCGCGGCCATGGCGTCGATCCGGTCGCTTTCCTTGACACGAAGCTCGCCCACGCCGCGCATCACGGTCGGCCCCTCGGCGAAGGCGGCCACCACCGACAGGATCGGGTATTCGTCGATCATCGAGGCCGCGCGCGCCGGCGGCACCTCTATTCCCTTCATGTCGGGCGAGAACCGGGTCCGGAGATCGGCCACCGGTTCGCCGCCTTCCTCGCGCGGATCCTCGAAGGCGAGGTCGGCCCCCATCTCGCGGAGCGTCTGGAAGAGCCCCGCGCGCGTCGGGTTGAGCCCGATGCCGGGAACGCGCACCTCCGAGCCTTCGACGATCAGGGCCGCGGCCACGGGGAAGGCGGCGGAGGACGGGTCGCGCGGCACGGCGATCCCTTGCGGGCGGAGTTCCGGCTGGCCGGCGAGCGTGATCACCCGGCCCTCGGCGGTGTCCTCGGCGGCGACCTGCGCGCCGAAGCCGGCCAGCATCCGTTCGGTGTGATCCCGCGTCGCCTCGCGCTCGATCACCACGGTTTCGCCCGGCGCGTTCAGTCCGGCCAGCAGCACCGCCGACTTCACCTGCGCCGAGGGCACCGGCACCTCGTAGCGCACCGGAAGCGGATCCGCCGCGCCCACCAGCG
>CAZPCU010000328.1:0-3028 GCA_964585075.1 uncultured Rhodobacterales bacterium | reverse complement strand
ACCCCTCAGGTTCCTGCGCGTTTCCAAATCGGGCAGTCGGCGCCGCCTGTAGGCGGCGCGCCGGATCTCGCGCCCGGTCTCTCCGACCAGCTCGAGGCCGCGCCGCTCCGGATGGACCGCAAGACGCATCGCAAGATGACCCGGGGCAGGCTCGACCCCGAAGCGCGGATCGACCTTCACGGCATGACGCTCGACCAGGCGCACCCGGCTCTGGTTTCCTTCATCCTGTCGAGCCGGGCCGCGGGGCGGCGGCTGGTCCTCGTCATCACCGGCAAGGGCCGGCGCTCGGACGATCACGGGCCGATCCCGCGCCGGCAGGGCGTGCTGCGCCACCAGGTGCCCGATTGGCTTTCGACGCCGCCGCTGGCGCAGGTGGTTCTGCAGGTGCGCGAGGCGCATCTGAAACACGGCGGCGGCGGCGCCTTCTACGTCTATCTCCGCCGCCGCTAGGCGGGGTGGGCCAGAAGCGGCCGGGCGCGCGCGACGCCGAGCGCCATCATCGCGCTCGCGAAGACGAAATAGGCCGCGACGCCGAGATACTGCGTCTCGAGTCCGACGCCGAGGCCGATGAGCGCCCCCGTGACGCCCGGCCCGATCGCCGATCCCAGCACCATGACCGCCGCCGCCATCGCCTTGATCGAGCCCAGGTGGCGGGTGCCGTAGAACTCTGCCCAGAAGGCGTTGGGCAGGGTGACGTTGGCGCCCGTGGTGAGTGCGAGCAGCAGGAGCCCGGCCAACGCGCCGGCCGGCGTGCCGGCGGTCGCGAAGATCACGAAGGCGCCCACCATCGGAAGCTGGAACCACGGGATGAGCCGCGCCGTTCCCAGCCGGTCGAGCGCCCAGCCGGAAACGAGCATCGTTGCCACGGCCGTCGCCGTGTAGAGCGGGAAGAGCGCGACGAGGCTCAGATGCGTCCAGCCCTTGATCTCCGCGTAGTGCACCTGCTGGAAGAAGAAGGCGGTGTTGAAGGCGGCGGGCCCCAGAAGCGCGGGAACCATGAACCAGAAGAGCCAGTGGCGGAGTCCTTCCGCCCGCGTCCAGTGGCGCGCCAGCATGCCCGAGGCGCCGCCGCCGTGCTCGGCGAAGGATTGCGGCGTGCGTTCGCGGGACAGAAGGGCGCGGAGCGCCGGGATTCCCGCCAGCGCCATCGCCGCGGCCAGCACCCAGAGAAGCCGCCAGTCCACCAGACTCATCATCGCCACGAAGACAACCGGAAGCACCGCCTCGCCAATGGCGAAGCCGAGCGTGGCGATGGAAAGCGCGCGGCCCCTCGTGGCGACGAACCAGCGCGACATGGCGACGACGGCGATATGGCTCGTCATGCCCTGGCCCGTGAAACGCAGGGCGAGGATGACGAATGGCAAGGCCCACGCGGCTGGAACCGCGGCCATGGACAGGCAGGCCGCCGCGAGCAGGACGAGAATCGCGGTGCCGAGCGTTCGGGCGCGAAAGCGGTCCGTCAGGCCGCCCGCCCAGAGCATGGCGAGCGCGGAGGCGCCCGTGCCCGCCGTGTAGATCGCGCCCCAGCTCGCATGGCCGAGGCCGAAGGACTGGCGGATCTCGCCGGCGAAGACCGAGATGAAGAAGGTCTGCCCGAAGCTCGACAGGAAGGCGAGCAGCGCCCCCGCCGAGAGCCAGCGCGCGTTGATCCTGAGGAAGTCGCGGGTGTCCATGCCTCTTCCTGCGCCCGCGGTTTCACCGACGCAAGCGCGGCGATCCTTTCGGGCCGGTCCGTTCCGCACAGAGATGGCACGCCGCGATCCGTCGCGGCGGCGGCCGCGCTGTTGACATGCCGGCGACAGGGCTAAACTGTCCCTTCCGGAGGAAACCATGGAGACGGGAATGACATTGAAACCGATGACCGCGCTCTTCGCCCTGTGCCTCGCGACCCCGGTGGTCGCGCAGGATTACAGCGGCGATCCGGACGCGGGCGAGAGCCTGTTCAACCGGTGCAAGGCTTGCCACATGATCGTGGACGACTCGGGCGAGCAGATCGTCCGGGGCGGCCAGGTCGGACCGAACCTTTACGGCCTGATGGGCGGCCCGGCGGCCTCCGTGGAGGATTTCCGCTACGGGGATGGTCTCGAGACGGCCGCGGAAATGGGCCTCGAGTGGACCGAGGAGAACTTCGCGGCTTATGTCGCGGATCCGCAGGGCTTCCTGCGCGAATACACGGGCGATAGCGGTGTCCGTTCCAAGATGGCATTCCGCCTGAACGATGGGGCGGACGACATATACGCCTATCTCGCGAGCGTGAGCCAGTAAGACCGCGTCCATCCGGAGCGGGAATGAAAAGGGCGCCGGAAGGCGCCCTTTTCGCTTGTCCCGGACCTAGTCGCCCAGGCCGTCCACAGCCCCGGCGACGCCGAGACCCGTCCCGACGAGCGAGAAGATCGTCGTGACGCGCACCACCGGCGATTCGGTTGCAAGGACGGTGTCGCCCGGATTCACGTCGAAATTCCGCGCCGCGAACAGCCCGTCGGCGCTCGTCAGGTCGAAGGTGAAGACCACCTGTTGATGGGTCGGCCCTCCCCCCGTGGGCGATACCTGGCTCGGCGCGTATTCTCGCAGCACCAGGACGCCCTTCGGGTCCGCGCGGGCGTCGGTGAGCCCGCCCATCAGCGTAACGGCCTCGAGCGCGCTCACCTCGTCCTTCGGGAAATAGATGATGTCCTCCGTGCCCGCCGCGCCGAGCGCGGTGAAGCTGCGGCGGTCTTCCTCGACGAGGATCTTGTCGCCGCCTCGCAGCGTCGCGTTGCGGCTCGCCTCGGCGAAGAGCTTGTCGGCCCGGATCTCGTAGGTGGTGCCGCCCCGGATCAGGCGCACGAGCGGGTTGCGCAGATCCGAGCTGATCCCGCCCCCTTCGGCGATGGCGCTGAGGATCGTGTAGTCCCGCCCGGGCAGCGGAATCCGCCCCGGCGTGGCCACGCCGCTCACCAGATCGACCGAGTTCGACGACCCCTGCTCCACCGAGAGCTGGACCTGCGCGGAGGGCACGATCCGTTCGAGCTCTGTCTGGATGCGTTCC
>CAZPCU010000327.1:0-3039 GCA_964585075.1 uncultured Rhodobacterales bacterium | reverse complement strand
CGGGCGAGCTCGACCAGCTCTTCGACCAGAAGGGCGTGGCCTACGACAAGGACGCCGCCGAAAAGATCCGCGAAGCGAACAGCTGACGCGCCCGCCCGGGCGGCTCAGCCGTCCGTGGGGGCGCCCTGCGCCGCGCTGTCTTCGCCGGCGTCTCCGTCCTCGGGGCCGGCGAGATGCGCCTCCACCGTCTCGGCCAGCGTTTCGGCGCGGAGCGCGAGGGCGGCGAGCATCTCGGAGACATGATCCGGGATCACCGGCACCTCCACCTGCTCGGGCTCGGGCGCCGGGCGGGCGCGCAGCTCTTCCAGCTCCGCCTCCTGGGCGGCGATGCGCTGCTCGGCCTCCTCGAGCCGCGCGGCGACCGCCTCGGCCTCCTCGGGATCGGGCCGCGCGCGCAGCTCGGCCAGTTCCGCCTCCTGCGCCGCGATGCGCGCCTCGGCCTCGCGCAGCCGGCCGTCCTCCTCGGACGGGGCGTCCCCCTCCCCCTCGGCCCGTCCGGCGATCTCGCGCCTCTGGTCCGCAAGACGCGCCTCCGCCTCGCGGAGCTTGTCCTCGATGCCGGCGGTCTTGTCGGCGAGCATGAGCCCCGCCATCAGCAGAAGCCGCGATTCGGGGATGCGGCCGATCTGGCTGACCAGCACCTGCGCCTCGTCGTCCAGAAGCTTCGCGGCGGCCTGGAGATAGGGCTCCTCGCCGTCCTGGCAGGCCACCTGGAAGCTGCGGCCTCCGATCTGGATCGTTACCTCGGGCATCACGCGTCCTCCCGGCCCGCCGCGGGCCCTGTCGTTTCTGGCGCGTCCGCCGCTTCGGCGGACGGGCGCTCGGCCTCCGCGAGGATCGGATCGAGGCGCGACAGCAGCGCCTGAACCTCCGCGGCCTCGGACGCGCGCAGCGCCCGCAGGGACTCGAGCTCCGTCGCCATCGACTTGTTGACGAGATCCGCTTCGCCGAGCCCGGCCTCGTTCGCCTGGCGCAGCGCGGCGTTGTTCTCGCGGAGCTGCTGGTTGGCGCGCCGCAGACGCTGGAGTTCTGCATCGAGAGCGGCCATCGCCGCCGCCTGCTCCTCCACCTGGGCCTCCAGTTGCGCCACGCGGGTTTCCTGGCGTTCCTTGATGGCGCGCACCCGCTCCTCGAGTTGCGCCGTCACCTCGCGTTCCTCGTCCAGCGCCGCGCGGAGGCGCTCCGCCTCGGCGGGATCGACCTCGGGTTCGGGCGCGGCCGCCGGCGAAGGCGCGGCGGCACGGCCGGCCAGCGCCTCGACGCCCCCGGCGATCCGGTCCATCGCACGCGCGATGCGCTGCTCCAGTTCCTCAACCTCGGCCATGCACCTCGTCCTCCGTTCCCGCGCCGGTCCGCCCGCGTTGACCGCGAATCGGGGCACCCGGTCGTCAGGGCGAGTTTATCGCCCCCCAACGGAAAATGCGCCCCCTGCCCTGTCAAGGGGTTATCCGGCGCGCTTGAACTTCGCCCGCGCCTTGCTATTGAGGCCCCGACAGGCCCGAGACCCAGCCCGAAAAGGACGAGAGCCCCCGTGGACATCGACGCGCTTCGCACCGCCCATCCCGATCACTGGAGGCGCGCCTGCGCCATCCGCGCGCTCACGCTCGACGCCGTGGCCGCGGCGAACTCGGGCCATTCCGGCATGCCGATGGGCATGGCCGACGTGGCCACGGTGCTCTTTTCCCGGCACCTGAAATTCGACGCCGCGCATCCCGACTGGCCGGACCGCGACCGCTTCATCCTCTCGGCGGGCCACGGCTCCATGCTGCTTTACGCGCTGCTCCACCTGACGGGCTCGCTCGAGATCACCCTCGACGAGATCCGCAACTTCCGCCAGTGGGGCTCCCGCACGGCGGGGCATCCCGAGAACTTCCTGGCCCGCAGCATCGAGACGACGACCGGCCCGCTCGGCCAGGGGCTGGCCAACGCCGTGGGATTCGCCATCGCCGAGGAGGCGTTGCGCGCGCGCTTCGGCAAGAAGATCGTCGATCACTACACCTACTGCATCGCCGGGGACGGCTGCCTGATGGAGGGCATCAGCCATGAAGCGATCGGCCTCGCCGGGCGGCAGGAGCTTTCCCGGCTCATCGTCTTCTTCGACGACAACGACATCACCATCGACGGCAAGGTGAGCCTCGCCGACCGCACCGACCAGCTGGCCCGTTTCGCCGCGTCGGGCTGGCATGTGCAGGAGGTGGACGGCCACGACCCCGAGGCCGTGGACGCGGCGATCGAGGCGGCCAAGGCCGCGCCGCACCCCTCGATGATCGCCTGCAAGACGCATATCGCGCTCGGCTCCGCCGCGCAGGACACGGCGAAGGGCCACGGCGCGCTCACCGACCCGCAGGTGATCGCCGAGACCAAGGCCGCCTATGGCTGGGCGCACGAGCCCTTCGAGGTGCCCCGCGCGGTCAAGGCGTGGTGGGAAGAGGTCGGCCGCCGCGGCGGCGCCCTTCGCGCCGCCTGGCAGGAGCGTCTCGACGCGCTCGGCTCCGGCAAGCGCGCCGAGTTCGACCGCATGCAGGCGGGAGAGGCGCCGAAGCGCCTCGCCGCCACCATCCGCGCGCTCAAGAAGCAGGCCGCCGACGCCCATCACAAGGTCGCCACCCGCAAGGCGTCCGAGATGGTGCTGGAGGTGGTCAACCCGATCATGCCCGAGACGGTGGGCGGCTCGGCGGACCTCACCGGCTCCAACAACACGATGACCCACGATCTCGGCGTCTTCACGCCGGAGAACCGCAAGGGCCGCTACATCCACTACGGCATCCGAGAGCACGCCATGGCGGCCGCGATGAACGGCATGGCGCTGCACGGCGGCATCCGCCCCTATGGCGGCACCTTCATGGCCTTCACGGATTACGCGCGCCCCGCGATCCGGCTGGCCGCGCTGATGCGCCAGCCCGTCGTCTTCGTGATGACGCATGATTCCATCGGCCTCGGGGAGGACGGGCCCACGCACCAGCCGGTGGAGCATCTGGCGATCCACCGCGCCACGCCGAACACGCTGCTCTTCCGCCCCGCCGACGTGGTGGAGACCGC
>CAZPCU010000326.1:0-3039 GCA_964585075.1 uncultured Rhodobacterales bacterium | reverse complement strand
GATGATCGCCTGCGCCGCGCTCATGGTTCCGACGCTCTTGGCGCTGTCTGGAGAGGTCGCCACGCTCGGGCTTGACTGGGCCTTCCTTCCCGGCGCGTGGCTGCTGGTCGGATTGGGGTATTCTGCCGTGCTGACGCCCTCGGGGCGGCTCCTGCGCCGCTCTTCTCACCCAGAGGAGCGCCCCGCGCTATTCGCCGCGCAATTCGCCCTAAGCCATGCGTCCTGGCCCGTGACATATCCCCTTGCCGGGTGGCTCATGACGGAACTCGGCGCGGTTACCGCGCTCTCCGGGCTGAGCCTGCTCGCGGCCCTTTGGCGCCGTCGCCGCGCTCTTCTTGTGGCCAAGGCACGATCCGGTAATCATCGAGCACCGCCACGACGACTTGCCGCGCGATCAGCCGCACCTCATCGGCGAGCCCCGTCACAGACACGCCTACGTCATCGACGATCTGCACCGCCACTGGCCCGGCCGGTCCTGACATCTCTCACGGAGCTGCGGCCGGCCTGCGTGGCAAGGACACCGTCGCGCGCAGGCCTCCGGCGGGGAGGTTGGAGAGGTGCATGTCGCCGCCATGGGCGCGCAGGATCGCGCGCGCGATGGGCAGGCCGAGACCGGTGCCTCCCGTTTCTCGGGAGCGCGACGTCTCCAGCCGCAGGTAAGGGTCGAAGACCCGTTCCAGGTCGGCTTCCGGGATGCCGGGGCCGGCATCTTCGACGACGACCCGGACCCTTGCATCGCCCGCGTCCAGCGCCACCCGCGCCCCGTGTCCATAGCGTTGCGCATTTTCCAGAACGTTCCGGAGGGCGCGGCGGACGGCCATTCGCCGCATCGGCAGGACGATCGGCCCCGAGGCCGAAACATGGATCTCGGGACCGAGCTCGGACAACTCGGCGGCCAGCTCCTCGACGAGCGCGGCGAGGTCTACGCGCTCGGGCGGCTGATCCGTCGAGACGCCCCGCGCGTAGGCGAGCGTCGCCTCGACCATTTCCTGCATCTCGTCGAGCGTGCAGATCATCCGGTCCCGGGTCTCGTCGTCTTCGACCATCTCGACCCGCACGCGGAGGGCGGTAATGGGCGAGCGCAGGTCATGGCCGAGCGCGGCCAGCATGCGGGTCCGGTCGGCGACCATGCGTGCAACACGCTCCTGCATGCGCTCGAGCGCCTCGGCCAGAGCCTGCACCTCGCTCGGGCCGGTCTTCGGCATCGCCGGGGCCGAGCCCTCCGCGCCGAAGTCATCGGCGGCCTGCGCGAGCCGTTGCAAGGGGCCGGTGATCCGGCGCAGCCCGAACCAGAGCGCGGCCATCAGAAGCGTCAGTGACACGAGTGTCGTGCCCAGGATCGCCGGCGGCAGCTGTATCTCGGGGTGCAGGACGCGCGACGTAACGTTGAGCCACTCCCCATCGTCGAGCGGGATGGAAAGCCGCATCTCGACAGGCGCGATCCCTGCCTCGGCCATGTGCCCGCGCATGTGTTCGATGAGCCGGGGCGGGGCGTGACGATGGCCGGAATGGGGTGAGAGAGGCACGTCGTCGATGCGGATGTCTCGCGCCGATTCGTCGCCGAGAATTGCGCGAACGTGGACGTGCGGGCGCGCGGCCACCGCCTGTCGCCGGCTGACGATGGGTTCACGGGCAAGCGCGAAGCGCACGAGGCGGGAACTGGCCGCATCGACGATCACGGGACGCTGCGGGGCCGGGGCCGCCGCGAGAAGACGCGCGACGCTGGCCGCGCGCTCGACCGTCTCGATGCGCTGGGCCGTGAGCACGGCCTTGCCGCGCTCACCCGCAAAGAGCCAGACGCCCATGGCCTGCGCCGCCAGGAAGGCGACGAGGATCAGCAGGGCCAGCTGGCCGAGAATGGTGCGTGGGAAAAGGCGCCTCATGTGGCCTCGCGGACGTCGGCGGCGAGGCTGTAGCCGCCGGCCCGTATCGTCGTGATGATGCGGGGGTGCGCCGGGTCGTTCTCGATCTTGCGTCGAAGGCGGCTCACCTGATTGTCGAACGTGCGGTCGAAGACATCCGCGCTGCGTCCGCTCGTGAGATCGAGCAGCCGGTCACGCGAGAGGACGGCGCGCGGGCGCTCGAGCAGCGCGGTGAGCAGCTTGAACTCCGCGGTGGTGAGGGTGACCTCCATGCCGTCCGCCTCCCGCGTGAGCGATCGGGTATCGGTATCGAGCAGCCAGCCGGCGAAGGCGAGCTTGCGGCCGCCGAGCGCGCCCGCCAGGGGCTCGGGCCGCTCGGCGCGACGCAGAATGGCCTTCACTCTCGCGAGCAGCTCCCGCGGGTTGAACGGCTTCACGAGGTAGTCGTCGGCTCCGATCTCGAGCCCGACGATCCGATCGGTGTCCTCGGAAAGCGCGCTCAGCATCAGGATGGGCGGACCTGCCGCTGCGGCGAGCCGCCGTGCCGCCGAAAGCCCGTCCTCTCCAGGCATCATCACGTCCAGTATGACGAGGTCGTAGCGGCCTGCCCTCAGCGACGCATCCATTTCGTCGGCATTCTTGGCCGCATCCGCCCGCATGCCGTTCTTCTCGAGATACCGCGTGACGGCGTCGCGGATCTCCCGGTGATCGTCCACGACAAGGATATGGGGCGTGCGCGTCCGGTCGGTCATGACCAAAGTGATAGCGCGGTTCGGGTGCGCCGCGGCAAGCGATATGTCGCGCCCTGTCTCAGTGCCGGGATTTGCGACAGACTGATACAAACCGGCGCCTGCGCCGGCAATCTTCTGCGACACAGACGGCCCATCTTTCCCTCATTCGAACGCGAAACCGAAGAGGTGACGAGATGCAACGCAAGACGATCATGGTCCTCGGCGCAGTGGCCGCGGCCGCGGTGCTGGGCGCGGCCGCCATGGCCGGGCCGGGAAGCGACCGGGGCCACGGCCCGATGCAGGGGATGATGCACGGACAGGCTGGCCCGGCACAGATGATGCAATGGCACGGCGCGCCCGGCACGATGCAGCGCCATGGCGGGTTCGGGATGATGATGGACGGCCGGGGGCAACCTGGCGGGCATGGACCGGGCCGCATGCAGGCG
>CAZPCU010000325.1:0-3039 GCA_964585075.1 uncultured Rhodobacterales bacterium | reverse complement strand
GTTGAGAAGCGAGGTCTCCTCGCCGCAGACATAGGCGCCCGCCCCCACGCGGATCTCCATGTCGAAGGCGCGCCCGGAGCCGAGCAGGTCGCCGCCCAGAACGCCCGCCGCGCGGGCGCGGCGCACCGCCTCCTCCATCACCTCGATGGCATCGGGGTATTCCGAGCGAAGATAGACGTAGCCCTTGGTGGCGCCCGTGCCGAGGCCCGCGATCGCCATGCCCTCGATCAGGCAGAACGGGTCGCCTTCCATGATCATGCGGTCGGCGAAGGTGCCCGAGTCGCCCTCGTCGGCGTTGCAGACGATGTATTTCTGCGGCCCGTCCGCGTTTCGCACCGTGTTCCACTTGATGCCCGTCGGGAAGCCCGCGCCGCCCCGTCCGCGAAGCCCGCTCTCGGTCACTTCCTCGACGATCTCCGCGGCCGTCATGCCGAGCGCACGGCGCAGCCCGGCGAGGCCGCCATGGGCCTCGTACTGGCCAAGGTCGAGCGGGTCGATCACGCCGCAGCGCTGGAAGGTGAGCCGGGTCTGCCGCCTCATCCAGTCGAGCTCTTCCACGGGCCCCAGCGCGCGGGGATGGGCGTCGGCGTTCTCGAAGAGCGCGGGCACCTCCGCCGCCGTCATCGGCCCGAACCCGTGGCGCAGGCCGTCCCGCTCGATCTCCAGAAGCGGCTCCAGCCAGATCATGCCGCGCGTGCCCGTGCGAACGAGCTCGAGCGGAACGCCGCGGCGATCGGCCTCGGCGCGGAGCGCGCGCGCCACGGCCTCGGCGCCGAGCGCCTTCGCGGCGGCGTCGCGGGGAAGATGGACCTTCATGCGTCGCGCTCCCTCAACATCGTCTCGATCCGGTCGGCGTCGGCGCGGCCCAGGATCTCGCCGTCCACCATCGCCGCCGGGCCGCAGGCGCAGAGCCCGAGGCAGTAGACCGGCTCCAGCGTCACGGCGCCGTCGGCCCGCGTCTCGCCCATGGCCACGCCGAGCCGCGCCTCGGCCTCGGCGGCCAGCGCGTCCGCGCCCACGGCCTTGCAGGCTTCCGAGCGGCAGAGCTTCACGACCCTGCGGCCGGCGGGCGCCTCGCGAAAGTCGTGGTAGAAACTCACCACCCCGTGCACCTCGGCGCGGGTGAGGTTGAGCCGGTCGGCGATGGCGGGGAGCATCTCGGCGGGGATGTGGCCCCATTCCGCCTGCACGTCGTGCAGGATCGGCAGCAGCGGGCCCTCGCGCCCGGCATGTGACCGCACGATCTCGTCGAGCCGGGCGAGGCGCGGATTGGCGGCGGCGTCGAGGGCCATCTGGGCGCTCCTTGGCGAAACTCTCGCCTTCGCGCATGCCGTCGTGGGCGCTGCGGTTCAATGTCGCAGTTCCGTCGTTTAATAGATATTCTCTATCGAACGGTCGCAAACCCGTCCCATCACGTCGCGGACGGGCCGCCGGTCGAGAAAAGGTGAACGGAGACGGGACCATGATCGACAAGCTTGAGATGTTCATCGCGCTGGCGCACGAGCAGCATTTCGGCCGCGCGGCGGAGGAATGCGGCGTCACGCAGCCCACGCTCTCGGCCGGGATCAAGCAGCTCGAGGACCAGCTCGGGGTGATGCTCGTCTGGCGCGGCTCGCGCTTCCAGGGGCTCACGCCGGAAGGCCAGCGCGTGCTCGACTGGGCGCGGCGCATCGTGGCCGACAGCCGCGCCATGCGCGCCGAGATGCGCGCGGCGCGGCAGGGGCTCTCGGGCACCCTCCGCCTCGCCGTGATCCCCACCGCGCTCTCGACGGTGGAGCGGCTCACCACGCCGTTCCGGGCGCGGCACCCGAACGTGCGCTTCTCGATCTACTCGCGGAGCTCGGCGGAGATCCTGGCCATGCTGGACGACCTCGAGGCGGAGGCGGGCGTCACCTATCTCGACAACGAGCCGCTGGGGCGCGTGACGTCCGTCCCGCTCTACCGGGAGCGCTACATGGCCGTCGCGCCCGAGGGCGGGCCGCTGGCGGGCCGGGCGCGGCTCGACTGGGCGGAACTCGCCGACCTGCCGCTCGCGCTTCTCACGCCCGACATGCAGAACCGCCGGATCGTCAACCAGCACATGGCCGAGGCGGGGCGCACCGCCGATCCCGTGCTCGAGGCGAGCTCGGTGGTCACGCTCGTCAGCCATGTCCGCGCGGGCGGCCTCGCCACCGTGCTGCCGAGTCGCCTCGCGGAGCTCTTCGGCGCGCTCGGCGGGCTTCAGGCGGTGCCGCTCGTGGCGCCGGAGGCCGAGCATCTGATCGGCCTCGTCGCGCCCGAAAGGGATCCCACCACGCCTGTCATCGCCGCGCTGCTCGACCAGGCGCGGCGGGTCTCCGAGTGCGGGGGCTGACGGGACATTTTCCTTGCCCGCGCGGGTATATGTTTTATGACGGTTCGAAGCCCGCGGGCACCGTCGGCGGGCACGGAACCAAGGGAGGATCCAATGAAAACGCTTCTTTCGACCGCCGTCGCCGCGGGCCTCGCCGCCGGCGCGGCCTTCGCCCAGGATTATGACCGCACCGGCTGGCCCGAGAGCTTCACCGTGGGCACGGCGAGCCAGGGCGGCACCTACTTCGCCTACGGTTCCGGCTGGGCCAACCTCGTGGCCGAGGAGCTCGGCCTTTCGGGCGGCGGCGAAGTCACGGGCGGCCCGATGCAGAACATGGCGCTGGTGCACACCGGCGACGCCGCCTTCGGCATGACGACGATGGGCCCGGCCGCGGAATCGATCGCCGGCGAGAACCCGATCGCGCCGGGCATGCAGATGACCAACGCCTGCGCGATGTTCCCGATGTATCAGACGCCGTTCTCGATCACGGCGCTGGCGGACTCGGGCATCGAGTCGATCTCCGACATCCCCGAGGGCGCGCGCATCGGATTCGGCCCCGCGGGCTCCACCTCGGACACCTATTTCCCCCGCATGATGGAAACGCTGGGCGTCGACTTCGACCGGCGCAACGGCGGCTGGTCCGACCTGGGCGGCCAGCTTCAGGACGGGCTGCTGGACGTGATCGCCTTTGCCGCCGGCGTGCCGGT
>CAZPCU010000324.1:0-3047 GCA_964585075.1 uncultured Rhodobacterales bacterium | reverse complement strand
CACCGGCGCGCCGCTCGACCGCGAGGCCGAGGCCGCGCTCTACGAGCGCCTTCTCCGCGAGGCCTACGAGACACCCGAACGCATCCTCGCACAGGCCGGCACCTGGGAAAGCCCGGAGCGCGTTTCGGCGGGCTGAGCCCTCTTGCATCCGGCCCCTGCCCCTCGCAAGACTTGGGGCCCGGCATCCCTGACGGAGACAACGCGATGACCCTGCGCGACGAGGCCATGAAGGCGCGCGAGAACGCCTACGCGCCCTATTCCGGTTTCAAGGTGGGCGCCGCCCTGCGCGGCGCGGGGGGCGGCGTCTTCGGCGGCTGCAACGTCGAGAACGTCTCCTACCCCGAGGGCACCTGCGCCGAGGCCGGCGCGATCGCGGCGATGGTGGCGGCCGGGGAGACCGTGCTCGCCGAAGCATATGTGGTGGCCGATTGCGCCGAGCCCGTCACCCCCTGCGGCGGCTGCCGGCAGAAGCTCGCCGAGTTCGCCGCGCCCGACGTCAGGGTGACGCTGGCCACGACCTCGGGCGTCGAGACGACGACCACGGTGGGCGCGCTTCTGCCCGGCGCCTTCGGCGCGGACCACATGGACCGCGGCTGAATGGAGGCGCGCGCGCTTCTCTCCGCGCTTCGCCGCGGCGAGGCGCCCAAAGGCGAGGCGCTCGCCTGGGCGGCGGAGGCGCTCGCCGACGGGCGGATGAGCGATGCGCAGGCCGGCGCCTTCGCCATGGGAGTCTGCCGCGTGGCGCTGCCCGAAAGCGCGCGCACGGCGCTGACCCTCGCCATGCGCGACAGCGGCGAGGTGTTGCGCTGGGATCTGGACGGCCCGGTGCTCGACAAGCACTCCACCGGCGGCGTGGGCGACTGCGTGAGCCTCGTCCTCGCGCCCGCTCTGGCGGCCTGCGGCGCCTACGTCCCGATGATCTCGGGGCGCGGGCTCGGCCACACCGGCGGTACGCTCGACAAGCTGGAGGCGATCCCGGGGCTCCGCGTCGATCTCGACGCCCAGCGCCTGCGCGAGACCGTCGCTGAGGCCGGCGCCGCCATCGTCGCGGCCTCGGCGCGGGTCGCGCCCGCGGACCGGCGGCTTTACGCCATCCGCGACGTGACCGGCACGGTGGAGAGCCTCGATCTCATCACCGCCTCCATCCTTTCGAAGAAGCTCGCCGAGGGGCTCGACGGCCTCGTGCTGGACGTGAAGCTTGGCTCGGGCGCCTTCATGAAGACCCGCGAGGACGCCCGCGCGCTCGCCCGCGCCCTCGTGACCACGGCGACGGCGGCGGGCTGCCCTGCCACGGCGCTCGTGAGCGACATGAGCCAGCCGGTCGCCCCCGCGCTCGGCAACGCGCTCGAGGTCGCCGAGGTGATGCGCGCGCTCACCGGAGAGGACGCGGGCGCGCTCTCGGCGCTTTCCGCCGCGCTCGGCGGCGAGCTTCTGGCCGGCGCGGGCCTCGCCGGGGACGCCCGGTCCGGGGCTGCGCGCATCGCGGAGGCCATCGCCTCCGGCGCGGCGGCGGAACGCTTCGGCCGTATGGTGGCCCGGCAGGCCGGCCCGGTGGCCTTCGTGGAGGAGTGGCCGCGCTTCCTGCCCGAAGCGCCGGTGATCCGCGAGGCGGCGGCCCGCGAGGCGGGCCATGTCGCCGCGATCGACGGCGAGGCGCTCGGCCTCGCCGTGGTCGATCTCGGTGGCGGCCGGAAGGTGGAAAGCGACCGGGTGGACCCGGCGGTGGGCCTTTCGGATGTGGTCCGACTCGGCCAGCGCGTGGAGAAGGGACAGCCCCTCGCCCGCGTCCATGCCGCCCGCGAAAGCCAGGCGGAGGCGGCGGTGCGCGCCGTGCGCGCGGCCGTAACGCTCGCCCCCGAGGCGCCGGAGCCGCCGCCGCTCGTCCATGAAAGGCTCGCGCCGTGACGCGCGCCTTCCTCGTGGTCATGGACAGCGTCGGCATCGGCGGCGCGCCCGACGCGGCGGAGTATTTCAACGGCGACGTGCCCGACACGGGCGCCAACACCGTGGCCCATGTCGCGCAGGCCTGTGCCCGCGGCGCGGCCGAGGAGGGCCGCAGCGGGCCGCTCTCGCTGCCGCATCTGGACGCGCTCGGCCTCGGCGCGGCGGTGCGGCTTGCGAGCGGGGCCGAGGCGCCGGGACTCGGCGCCGAACCTTCCGGGCTATGGGGGGCGGCGACGGAGACGTCGCGCGGGAAGGACACGCCCTCGGGCCACTGGGAACTCGCCGGCCTCCCCGTGCCCTGGGAGTGGACCCACTTCCCCGATACCGACCCCGCATTCCCGGAAGAGCTCGTCGCCGAGGTCTGCCGGCTGGCCGGAACGGAGGGCATCCTCGGCAACCGCCACGCCTCGGGCACCGAGATCGTGGCCGACCTCGGCGAGGCGCATCTGAAAACCGGCTGGCCGATCTGCTACACCTCCGCCGACAGCGTGTTCCAGATCGCCGCCCACGAGGAGGCTTTCGGCCTCGACCGGCTGCTGGCGCTTTGCGAGGCGCTGGCGCCGGGGCTCCACGACATGCGGGTGGGCCGCGTCATCGCCCGGCCTTTCCTCGGCGACCCGGAGAGCGGATTCACCCGCACGGGCAACCGGCGCGACTATGCCATCGCGCCGCCCGAGCCCGTGCTCACCAACTGGGTGCAGGAGGCCGGCGGGCGCGTCATCGCCCTCGGCAAGATCGGCGACATCTTCTCGATGGCGGGCATCGACGAGCTGCGCAAGGGCACCGACGCCGAGCTCATGGAGCATCTCGCCGACTGCATCGCGGAGGCGCCGGCGGGCAGCCTCACCTTCGCGAATTTCGTGGAGTTCGACAGCCTCTGGGGGCATCGCCGCAACGTCTCGGGCTACGCCCGCGCGCTCGAATGGTTCGACGCGCGTCTCGGGCGGCTCCTGCCGCGGCTGAACGCCGAGGACCTCCTGATCCTGACCGCCGATCACGGCAACGATCCCACATGGGCCGGCACCGATCACACGCGGGAGCGTGTGCCGGTGCTCTGCGCCGGGGCGGGCACGGGCAGCGCGGGGCTCGTGGCCTTCGCGGAC
>CAZPCU010000323.1:0-3048 GCA_964585075.1 uncultured Rhodobacterales bacterium | reverse complement strand
AGCCCGACGTGCGCGGCTCCTTAGACGCAATCGGCAAGCCACGCAAGCGCAATCTGGACGCTGCGGCGCGCCTCATGTAGACCTTCGCCATGGCAGGCGGAGCGAAGCGGCAGCAGGGCCGGAGCGCGCCCGGAGAGGGGCGCGAGGAGCGGCTCAAGGCCGCCCTCAAGGCCAATCTCGCCCGCCGGAAGGCGCAGGCGCGCGCGCGGGACGCCGCGTCGCGGGACGACAAGGACACCGCCGGAACAGGCGGGGACAGAGGCGGCGAGAAAGGGCAGTAGGCATGGATTCCATCATGGTCACGGGCAACGGCCCGCTTCACGGGCAGATTCCCATCGCAGGGGCGAAGAACGCCTGTCTCACCCTCATGCCCGCGACGCTCCTTTCCGAAGAGCCGCTCACGCTCACCAACGCGCCGCGCCTCTCCGACATCCGGACGATGACGGAACTCCTGCAATCCCTCGGCGCGGAAGTCTCGGCGCTCCAGGACGGGCAGGTTCTCGCGCTCTCGAGCCACGCGCTCACCGGCCACCGGGCGGACTACGACATCGTGCGCAAGATGCGCGCCTCCATCCTAGTGCTCGGTCCCCTGCTGGCCCGCGCCGGCCAGGCCGAGGTGTCGCTTCCCGGCGGCTGCGCGATCGGCGCGCGCCCGGTGGACCTGCACCTCCGCGCGCTCGAGGCGCTGGGGGCGGAGATGGACCTCCGGGACGGCTACGTTCACGCCAGGGCGCCGGCCGGCGGGCTGAAGGGCGGCCTCGTCGAGTTCCCGCTCGTCTCCGTCGGCGCGACGGAAAACGCCCTGATGGCGGCCACGCTCGCCCGCGGCACGACGGTGATCCGCAACGCCGCGCGCGAACCCGAGATCGTGGACCTCGCGCAGTGCCTGCGCATGATGGGCGCGCAGATCGAGGGCGAGGGCGGCTCGGAGATCACCGTCGAGGGGGTCGATCGGCTGCACGGCGCGACGCACCGGGTGGTGACCGACCGGATCGAGCTCGGGACCTACATGCTCGCCCCGGCGATCTGCGGCGGCGAGGTGGAGTGCCTCGGCGGGCGCATCGGCCTCGTCGGCGCCTTCTGCGAGAAGCTCGACGCCGCCGGCATCGACGTGACCGAGACGGCGAACGGCCTCAAGGTCACGCGCAAGAACGGCCGCGTGAAATCGGTGAACGTGACGACGGAGCCCTTTCCGGGCTTTCCCACGGACCTCCAGGCGCAGATGATGGCGCTTCTCTGCACCGCCGAGGGCACCTCGGTGCTGGAGGAGCGCATCTTCGAGAACCGCTTCATGCATGCACCGGAACTCATGCGCATGGGTGCGCGGATCGACGTGCACGGCGGCACCGCGCGTGTCACCGGCGTCGAGAGGCTCAAGGGCGCGCCGGTGATGGCCACGGATCTGCGGGCGAGCGTCTCGCTGATCCTTGCGGGCCTCGCGGCGAAGGGAACCACAACGGTCAACCGGGTCTATCACCTCGATCGCGGCTACGAGAGCGTAGAGGAGAAGCTGTCCGCCGTCGGCGCGAAGATCGAACGGGTCCACGCGCAATGACCGAGGACGCGCGCTTCGAGGAAGGACGGGAGAAGCCGCTCAATCTCGGCGCGCTCGACGCGGAGGACGTGAAGGTGATTTCGGCGCTTCTGCAGGACGCCGTGTTCCCCGCCAGCGAGATGCTCTGGGAGCCGCGCCGGCGGCGCTTCTCGCTTCTCGTCAACCGGTTCCGCTGGGAGGACCGGGCGGCGGCCGAGGCGAGGGGGCGCCCCTACGAGCGCGCGCAGGCGGTGCTCGCCGTGGAGAACGTGATGCGGGTGGCCAGCCACGGCCTCGACCGGCGCGACCGGGACACCGTGTTCTCGCTCCTCGCGCTCGAGTTCGAGCCCGACGAGGACGGCGCCGGACGGCTGGTTCTTTTCCTGGCGGGCGACGGCGCCATTCGCCTCGACGTCGAGGCGCTGGAACTGCGGCTGCGCGACGTCACCCGCCCCTATCGCGCGCCGTCGGGGAAAGCGCCGGAGCATGGCCAGTGAGCCGCCCCGGCGCGGCCCGTCACTCCTGGATCGACTGGATGAAGAGCGCCAGCGAGAGCACACGGCCCCGCACGGCGATCTCCGCGGCGTATTCGCCTTCGTCCATCGCCTCGGCCTCGTAGCGCGACCCCCAGACCGGCATCGGGTAGCCGTGGCCACGCACGCCCGTGCGGCCGTCGATCACCTGGATGACCTCCAGCATCGGGAACCTGCCGTCATTGGCGGCGGCGAGCCCGGTGAGCGAGGGCACATCCACGGTCATGAGTTCGGCAAGCGGCCCGTCGCCCTTGCCCGACGCGCCGTGGCAGGAGGCGCAGGCCTCCATGTATTCGGCCTCGCCGATCTCTTCGGCCTGCACGGAGGGCGCGAGGGCGATCGCAAAGGCGGCCCCGAGCGCGGCGGCGAACACGCGGTTCGTCTTCATGGACTTTCTCCTTCCTGTCCTGATCGGGCGCGAGGCCCCCCGGATCAAGTCTTCCCGCAGCGGCAGCGGCCTGCATTGACGATCGTCAACGGCCCGCCGAGGCCCGGCACTTGAGGGCCATGGCCGGCCCGGCTATGTCCGCGGGAACACGCATGGAGAATGGCGCATGCCCCAGTTTCTCGACACCGCGGATCCCGGCTTCGAGGCCGCCTTCGCGGCGCTGCTCGGCGCGAAGCGCGAGGAAAGCCCGGACGTGGACGCGGCGGTGGCCGAGATCATCGCGGCGGTACGCGAGCGCGGCGACGCGGCGCTCGTGGAGCTGACCGCCCGGTTCGACCGGATGGAACTCACGCCCGACCGGCTCGCCTTCACGCCGGAGGAGATCGACGCCGAATGCGCCAGGGTCCCGGCCGAGGAGCGCGCCGCGCTCGAACTCGCCGCCGACCGCATCCGCGCCTACCATGCGCGCCAGATGCCCGAGGATACCTCCTGGACGGATCCCGAGGGCGCGACGCTCGGCTGGCGCTGGCGGCCGGTGGCGGCGGCGGGGCTTTACGTGCCAGGGGGGCTCGCCTCCTACCCGTCCTCGGTGC
>CAZPCU010000322.1:0-3056 GCA_964585075.1 uncultured Rhodobacterales bacterium | reverse complement strand
AAGGTGCTCACCTTCGACACGCCCGAGGGCGAGGCCGAGATCCCCTTCGACTTCACCAACATCATCCCGCCCATGCGCGCGCCGGAGGTGGTGCGCCAGTCCGGCCTGTCCTGGGCCGACAAGTGGGTGGACCAGGGCTGGGTCGAGGTGGATCAGCAGACCCTGCGCCATCTCCGCTACCCCGACGTCTTCGCCGTGGGCGACGTGGCCGGCGTTCCGAAGGGCAAGACGGCCGCCAGCGTGAAATGGCAGGTGCCCGTGGTGGAGGAGCATCTCGTGGCCCAGATCGCGGGCGACACGACGGACGCGGCCTACAACGGCTACACCTCCTGCCCGCTCATCACGCGCGTGGGCCGGGCCATGCTGATCGAGTTCGACTACAACGACGACCTCGTGCCCTCCTTCCCCGGAGTGATCGCGCCGCTCGAGGAGCTCTGGATCAGCTGGCTCATGAAGGAGATCGCGCTCAAGGCCACCTACAACGCCATGCTGCGCGGCAAGGCCTGAGGAGGAGACATCCATGCAGGAACTGACCTTCGAGACCATGATCGCCGTGTTCGAGGAAATGTTCGGGCCGGCGCTCTTCTGGGCCATGGTGATCGCCGCCGTGGTGATCACGGTCGGCTACATCTACGTGCTCATCCGCGACCGCGCAGTGAGCTGGCGCAAGTTCCTCCTCGCGCAGCTCGCCATGCCGGTGGGCGCCGTGGCCGCGGTCTGGTTCGTGATGGCGATCACGGACTCGGGCATGTCGGACATCGGCGGGCCGATCGACGTGATCGTCATGCTGGCCGTCGCGGCGGCGGGCGCGGTCGGCGCGGCCATCCTCGTCTACACTGTGCAGTCGCTGCTTTTCCCGCCCGAGCAGGAAGCCTGACGCACCCGCTCAGGCTGCTGACGCAAATGCCCCCTCGCCTTCCGCGCGGAGCGGGCTAGGTCCTCCCTCGCGGCCGGCGCGATGCCGGCGGCCGCGACCGGAGGAGGGACTCATGGAAGGCGGCCGACAGAACGGGTCGCGGCCCGTATTTCAATGGCACGGGCAACTTCGCGGGACTCCGTGGCGGGGGCGGTCATGAACCAGCCGCTGCCCCGGGCCCAGACGCTCGCGCTCGAGCAGGACGGCGCCTGGCTCACCGTCTGGTTCGACGATCCCGTGAACGGAAACGCCCTCGGCCGGGCCAGGATCGCGGAGCTCGCGCGGCTCGCCCACGGTCTCGCTCTCAGGCCGGACATCCGCGGCGTGCTCTTTCGCGGCCGCGGCGGTGTGTTCTGCGAGGGCGCGCTCGGCGACGTGCTGCGCGCCGGCGCCAACCGGGACATCGACCGCGAGGCGCTGGTGCAGGCGAGCCGGTCGCTCGGCGCGTTGCTTCGCCGCCTGGCCACCCTGCCCCAGCTCACCGTGATGGCCGTCGAGGGCCCCGCCCACGCCGCGGGCTGCGGGCTCGCCGCGGCGGGCGATCTCGTGCTCGCCGCCGACGGGGCGGAGTTCTCCTTCACCGACACGCGCCGGGGCCTCGTGCCCGCGCAGGTCGCCCCGGTCGTCATCGCCCGGATCGGGCAACGGGCGGCCCGGCGGCTTCTGCTTCTCGGCGAGAAGCTGGACGCGGCCGCCGCGCGGGATGTCGGGCTCGTGGACGCGGTGCTGGAGGACGGCGCCGCCCTCGACGGCGAGATCGCGCGCATCCGGCGCGAGCTCACGCTCTGCGCGCCCGGCGCGGTCGCGGCCACGAAACGGCTTCTCCTGGACCTGCCGGGCCTTCTGCCCGACGAGCAGCTCGACATGGCCGCCGACGTCTTCGCCGACCAGATCGAAAGCGCCGAGGGCCGCGAGGGGCTGGAGAGCTTCTTCGGCGCCCGGAGCCCGCGCTGGACCGACGCAGGCGGCCCGCGCCCGTCGCGCCGGCGCAGCTGACCGCTCAAGGGTTGCAGGCCGGGCAGTGCGCGGGATCGGCCTCCTGCGCGCCCTCGGCCGCCGTCTCGACCTCATGGGCGCAGGCCGCGCAGCCCAGGACGTCGCCGCCGGGCTGCAGGGTCGGGCCGCCGCACCAGGCGCAGGGCAGCGCCGCACCGGCGCGCACCCGCCCGAAGCCAGGCGCGCCGCAGGCCGGGCAGGCCCGCGCCAGCCGCTCGGCGAAGCGTTGGGCCAGCCGGCCGATGGTGGACATCCGCGCGGGGTTCATGTGGGCGCGCATGTCCGTCTCGACGCGGGCGAGCCCGTCTGCCGAGGCCGCGGCGCTTTCCTCCACGGCGCGGGCGAGCGCCGCGCGCGCGGCGAGCCCCTTGCGTACCGGCCCCGCGCCCGCGTTCGGCCGGACCACGACCGCCTGGCGGGGAAAGCCGATCCCGGCGAGGAAACTTTCCAGCGTCTCGACGGACGCGGCCTCCCTGGCGGCATGGACCGGGGCGCTGTCCACGATCTCTTCCCAGAGGACGAGGCCGCGGGCGTCGTCCACGAGCACCAGGACTTCCGCGCCCGCCGGCAGGAAGGGAATGGAGGGATGCGGCCCGTAGGCCCCTTCCGAGGCGAGCCCGAGGTCCGACCCCGCCGCCCGCATTCCGAGCCGCGCCTTGGCGAGCGCCGCCTCGCGCAGCCCGCCCGCGCGCGGAATCTCGCCCGTGAAGGTGCCGAGCGCGTCCGTGTCGATCCCCCGCGCCACCTCCACGGCCAGCCCCGCGACGCGCGAAAGAGGCGGCGCGATGGCCGCCTGCTTCCCGTGCATGGTGGCGAGCGCCGCCCGCCGGCCGGCCCAGAGCGCGCCGCCGGCGGGGCCGGACGCGCTCATCCCACCGCCTTGAGGACGGGCTGTGCGCGGGCCGCGCCCTCGACGGCCTCCCATTCGAGGTCGCCCGTGTAGCGCCAGGCCATCTGCCCCGCCTCGTCCAGCGCGAACAGGTGGAGCCAGCGGTTGTCGAAGAGCGCCCGCACCCCCTCGTGCTTCTCGAGGATCGCCGACATCGCCTCGCGCGGGGCCTCGATGCAGACGGAAAGGCGCAGCGGCTCGTGCGCGTAGTCCTCGCCGTCATGGACCGACTGCCACGGCAGGCCGGCCCGCAGG
>CAZPCU010000321.1:0-3075 GCA_964585075.1 uncultured Rhodobacterales bacterium | reverse complement strand
AAATACCTTGTAATCTGGATAATGCTGCCTTGTCCATGATTTAACAGCTTCAAAAAATTCGGTATTCTGGGTGGTCTGGGCCACGATGATGGCCCGGTCAAAGGCCGGCAGGGCCGCAAGCGCGTCCATGTTTTCCGCCACATAACCGTTTTCGCCGGCATATCCGAGCAAACCCCGGACCTCGGGATGGGCCTTGTCACCGATGATGATCACCGCAAACCCTTGGCGGGCGTGTTTGGCGATGATGGACTGGACCTTGATCACCTTGGGGCACGTGACATCGAAACCCGCCTGCTTCAGGGCTTCCCGTTCAGCCGGCGGAATGCCGTGGGCACGGATGATGGCGGTGCCGGCCCCGTGGTCCGGAATCGCGTTGATCACGGAAATCCCTTTTTCCTCCAGAACCGCGAGAACCTGGGGATTGTGAATCAGCGGGCCGTAGGTGCAGATGGGACCGCAGGTCCGGTTGGAGGCATCCAGGGCCATTTCCACGGCCCGACGCACCCCCATGCAGAACCCGGCGGTCCTGGCAATGGCGATCTTCATGAATTAAGGGGTTTTCCGGAAATAGACCTTGTGTTCCACGAGGGCCAGGGAATGGATAACGCCCCGGATGAACTTCTGCTCGCCGAAGATATTGATGAGCTTGAATCCACCGTCTTCGGGTTCTACCGTGTCCACGGCCTCCATGATCAGTTCCTGCTTGTCGCCGTCAATCAGATAAGCACTGGCTTCGCACATATTAATAACCTCTTGTATTATTGATTATTTTTGCTTTAATACTGACACATGTTTCAACGGGTTTTACCCATTGATCCAACATGATCGGCAAGGCATGACTCCATGAGCGCGTCGATCAGGTGCGGCAGGGGAGCCGATGTCAGGCCGACGATCTCCATGTTTTCCTGGAACAGGGGAATCAGGTATTTGCGGGCCGGACAGGACGCCACGGCCTCGGCCATGCGGGGAGTGACTTCCCCCATCATGGCATGGGCCATGAGCACGCTGACGGGCGCGATGATCAGATCCGCCATTGCCACGGTGCGCACAATGGCGTTTTCACCCGAAGCCCCCCGGTTGGCCCGGGCCTTGAGCATCTGGGAGGTGGCGATGGCATTGGTGCCCAGGGCGATGATATCGGCCCGGTCTTCAAAAACATCCCGCAGCCGCTTGATGACCGCGGCCCCGATGCCGCCCCCCTGCCCGTCGATCACGCAGATTCTGAGCATTCATGTTCCCCTATATTTTCATGATCCGCTGCCGGTGCTTCCGTTCCCGTTTGGGCGCGCGGCGGGACGGCCCTTTTTTTCGCGTGGTGGGGGACCAGCCTTCATCGGCCTCATTTTCCATGATATTGCCCGCTGCCGCCATCAGTGCGGCCAGATCCATCCGTTCTTCAAATTCTCGGGAGCCGACCACCGACGCGCCCCGGGATATGCAGAAATCGGCCACGTCGTGATCCGAGCTCACCACCAGGGCCTTTTCCTTCTCCCGTGCCGCCATGCGCTTGATGACCGCGTCAGCGGTTTCGCCGTGCCGGGAAAACCGGATGCGGATCCCTTTTTCCCGGTCAGGCCCGCCCATTCCGGCGGCGACATCGACGCCGTCAAACACGACGGTGATGGGATGTGCTTTGACTTTTTTGTAGGCGGCCAGCCGATCGACAAGGACTTCCCGGCCGCGCTGAAGATCCTGGCGGTCGATTTTTTCCAGGGACGGGGACTGACGGATCAGGTTGTAGCCATCGATAATAATATGAACCGTCATGATCAGCCCGTTCTGATCAGGCCCAGAAGACGGTCGAGATCCTCATCCGAATAAAATTCGATTTCAAGCTTGCCTTTTTTACCCCGGCGGCGGATCTGAACCCGGGTGCCGAAACGTTTGGAGAGATCCTGGGCAACACTTTCAAAATAGACGTTTTCAACAGGGGCCGATGTTTCCGCATCCTTTGTCTGCCGGCGAGCATTGTTAAGCCGCTGTATCAGTTTTTCCGTTTCCCTGACCGTTAACTCCTTTAAAATAACCAGTTTCCAGGCTTCCCGCTGCAATGCCGTGGTCTCGGCCCCGAGAATGGCCCGGGCATGCCCCATGCTCAGCAGCCCGTCCCGAACCGATGCCTTGATGTCCGGGGAAAGCTGGTTAAGCCGGATGAAATTGGCCACCGTGGACCGGTTTTTCCCCACCCGGTCGGCGATCTGTTCCTGGGTCAGGCCAAATTCCTCCAAAAGCCGCTGGTAGGCTTCGGCTTCTTCAATGGGATTTAGATCCTGGCGCTGGATATTTTCGATGATGGAAAGTTCCAGCAATGATTCATCGGCAATATCTTTGACCATCACCGGGATTTTAAACAAGCCGGCCAGTTTGGCGGCCCTGAGCCGCCGCTCTCCGGCGATCAGCTCGAAATCCTCGCCGGTCTGGCGAACCAGCAGCGGCTGCAAGACTCCCTGGGAACGGATCGAATCGGCCAGTTCAGCCATCTCGTTTTCCGGAAAATGCCGGCGGGGCTGAAAGGGATTGGGCCGGATCCGGTCGATGTCGCATTCGAAAAAATTTTCCGGCAAGCTTTCCCTGCGCAGGCCGATATCCGGGAAAAGCGCGTCCAGACCCATTCCCAGGCCGGTTTTCCGGCGTTTTGAGGTTTTTGCGCCGCTGTCATCGGATGTGGCTTTTTTTTCCGGCATGATCACCCCTTTTATGGTGTTAAACAATCATCACCCGCTCTTTGGCCCGCTTCCCGCGAATGATCTCCCGGGCCAGGGCGTTATAGCTTTGCGTGGCCGGCGACACCGGGTCATAGAGCAGAATCGGCTTGCCGTAGCTCGGGGCTTCGCCCAGGCGGACGGTCCGGGGAATCCGGGTTTTAAAAATCATATTTTTAAAATGCTTGGACGCATTGTCCGCCACCTGGTTGGCCAGGTTGGTCCGGCGGTCAAACATGGTCAACAGGATTCCCTCGATTTGCAGGTCCGGATTCATCCCCTGCCGGATCCGCTTGATGGTCTGAAAAATCTGACCCAGCCCCTCCAGGGCGTAAAATTCGCTTTGCAGGGGAATCAGCACCGCATCGGCGGC
>CAZPCU010000320.1:789-3075 GCA_964585075.1 uncultured Rhodobacterales bacterium | reverse complement strand
GTCACCGGCGCGCCGGGGTTCTGGTCGAGGAACTTGATGAGGCTGTTGATGTCGGCGAAGCCCACCGGGAAGGCACCGGTCGCGACCTTCGGGATGGCGTCGAGCGAGCCCTGCCCGGCGGTGATCTCCACCTCCAGCCCGGCGTCGGCGAAATGGCCCTTGTCGATGGCGACGAAATAGGGCGCGGCGGGGCCCTCGAACTTCCAGTCGAGCGCGAAGGGCATGGCGGTCTGGGCCGCGGCGGCGCCTGCGAAGGCCGCGAAGGCGGCGGCGAGGATCGGGCGGTGGAACACGTCTTCTCTCCCTGTTCTGGCTGGCGGAGGGTGATCGTTGCACCCGTCCGTCTCGGCGGTCGCGGTCGTCTTGGCCATGGCATGCGGGCGCGCCGCGGCGCAAGACGGGCGGTCCGGCCGGCTAACGATACAGATTTAGGCGATTCGCATAATCCCGTGGCAGCGATTTGGCGGGGCGGGGCCTGCATGCCCCCAGGGAAGGGCTTTCCCCTTCTGCCGCCCGGCGCACGGGCGCGTTTCCAGACTGGTGAAAAAACAGGCGTCATGCCGGTTTTCGCCCGGTTTGCGGGCAGGGCGTCCGGGCGGCTCCACGCGGCGCGGGGCGAAAGCTGCCCGGGCGGCGGCGCGGCTGATGAAAGGGAGGGGCCAGGGACGAGGCCGAGAGAGGATGACGAGGACCGATGCCCTTCGACCGGCGTGACGCGCCGCCCGTCCAGCCCCGCGCGCAGGGCGCCGTCCGGGTCTCTGCGAAGGCCGGGCCCGACGGCGGGCGCCTCGACGGGCTGCGCGAGCAGGGCTCGCTCCGCGCGCTCTTCCCGCGCGGGACGCGCGGGGTGGAGGTCTGCCTCGTGAACACGGCGGGCGGGCTCACCGGCGGGGACCGCTTCGCGGTGGAAGCCGCGGCGGGGGCGGGCGCGTCGCTCCTGCTCTCCACCCAGGCGGCGGAGCGCGCCTACCGCGCCGAGGCCGGCAGCGAGGCCCGGCTCGACGTGCGCCTCTCGGCGGGGCCGGGCGCGCGGCTTTCCTGGCTGCCGCAGGAGACGATCCTCTATGACGGCGCCGCGCTCGTGCGGCGGCTTCACGTCGATCTTGCCGAGGATGCGCGGCTCCTCCTGGTGGAGCCGCTGGTCTTCGGGCGCGCGGCCATGGGCGAGCGCGTGAGATCGGCGCGCTTCCGCGACCGGGTGGAGATCCGCCGCGGCGGCCGCCTCGCCTGGCTGGACGCGGTGCGTCTGGAGGGGGATCTCGACCCCTTGCTCGCCCGGCCGGGCGTGGCCGCGGGCGCGGGCGCGATGGCGAGCCTCCTCTACGCCGGACCCGATGCCGCGGCGGAGATCGGCCCCCTGCGCGCGGCGTTCGGCGCCATGGGCGGGGCGAGCCTCGTCGGGGACGACCTTCTCGCCGCGCGGCTTCTCGCACCGGATTCCCACGCGCTCCGCCGCGCGCTCCTGCCCGCGCTCGACCGGCTCACCGGCGACGCTCTTCCGAAAGCCTGGAGGCTCTGACGATGCTTCTCACCCCCCGTGAAAAGGACAAGCTCATGGTGGCCATGGCCGCCGAGGTGGCGCGGCGCCGCCTGGCCCGCGGCGTGAAGCTCAACCACCCCGAGGCGGTGGCGCTCATCACCGATGCGGTGGTGGAGGGCGCCCGCGACGGCCGCTCGGTGGCCGACATGATGGAGGCGGGCGCCGAGGTCGTCACCCGCGAGATGTGCATGGAAGGCGTGCCCGAGATGATCCCCGAGGTGCAGGTCGAGGCCACCTTTCCCGACGGCACGAAGCTCGTTACCGTCCACAACCCGATCCGCTGAAAGAAGGACTTCTCCCATGACACGCTTCACGGCCGTTCCGCTCCTCCTTCTCGCCGCCGGGCCGGCGGCCGCCCACCCGGGCCCCCACCTGCACCCGCATGACGGGGCGGGCTGGCTCTGGGTCGTGGCGCTCCTCGCGCTGGCCGCCGCGGCGCTCCTCGCCTGGGCGGGGTGGCGGCGATGATCCCCGGAGAGATCTTCCCCGCCGAAGGCACGCTCACGCTCAACGAGGGCCGCGAGGCGGTGACGTTGATGGTGGCCAACACCGGCGACCGGCCGGTGCAGGTGGGCAGCCACTACCATTTCGCCGAGACGAACCCGGCGCTCGAGTTCGACCGTGCCGCCGCGCGGGGCCTGCGCCTCGACATTCCCGCGGGCTCGGCCGTGCGCTTCGAGCCGGGCCAGCGGCGCGAGGTCGCGCTCGTGCCGGTTTGCGCCGATGCGACCGCGTCCGAACACCTG
>CAZPCU010000320.1:0-779 GCA_964585075.1 uncultured Rhodobacterales bacterium | reverse complement strand
GCGCTGGTGCCGGTGGCGGGCGCGCGGCGGATCTACGGCTTCAACGGACAGGTCATGGGGGCGCTCTGATGCCGAGGGAAATCTCCCGCGCCGAGTATGCGGCGATGTTCGGCCCGACCACCGGCGACCGCCTGCGCCTCGCCGACACCGAGCTTGTGGTCGAGGTGGAGAAAGACCTCACAACCTACGGGGAAGAGGTGAAATTCGGCGGCGGAAAGGTGATCCGGGACGGCATGGGCCAGTCCCAGGCGACCCGCGCGGAGGGCGCGGTGGACACCGTCATCACCAACGCGCTGATCGTGGACGCCACCGGCATCTACAAGGCCGACGTCGGCCTGCGCGACGGGCGCATCGCGAAGATCGGCAAGGCCGGCAACCCGGACGTGCAGCCCGGCGTCGACATCGTCGTCGGTCCGGGGACCGAGGCCATCGCGGGCGAGGGCAAGATCCTGACCGCCGGCGGCTTCGACAGCCACATCCACTACATCTGTCCCCAGCAGGTGGAGGACGCGCTGCACTCGGGCGTCACCACGATGCTGGGCGGCGGCACGGGGCCGGCCACCGGCACGCTCGCCACCACCTGCACGCCCGGGCCCTGGCACATCGGCCGGATGCTGCAGGCCGCCGACGCCTTCCCGATGAACCTGGCCTTCGCGGGAAAGGGCAACGCCTCGCTGCCCGCCGCGCTGGTGGAGCAGGTGGAGGCCGGGGCCTCTGCGCTCAAGCTGCACGAGGACTGGGGCACGACGCCCGCCGCGATCGACTGCTGCCTCTCGGTG